>JASLBX010000068.1 GCA_030146385.1 Jiangellaceae bacterium
TCGGCACCATGCTCGTTGTCGACCAGCACCGAGTCGCCGTGGACGCCCTTGAGTTCACGGTCGACCATGACGACCGGGCATCCGGTCTCGGCGAGCAGGTTCAGGTCTTCGATGTGGCTGGATGACGGGGAGATGATCAGGCCGGCGGCCTGCTCGGCCAGGGCCACGGCGATGTAGTTGGACTCCTTCTCGGCATTCTCATCGCTGTTGCAGAGAGCGACCGAGTAGCCTGCCGCCGATGCGACGTCCTCGACCCCTCGAACCAGCGAGGTGAAGAACGGGTTCTGGACGTCGGAGATGATCACAGTCCAGAGGCTGGTCTGCCGCTTCCGGAGGTTGCGGGCGACGGCGTTGCGGCGGTACCCGATTTCGGCGACGGCGTCCAGTACCCGCTCGGCCAGCAAGGGGTCGACCGTCTGGCGCCCGTTCAGCACGCGTGAGACGGTGGCGGCCGAGACCTGGGCGCGCCGAGCCACGTCGTAGATGGTTGCCAAGCCAGACGCCCCCTCGGTAGTGCGGCCCCCTCTAGCGAGCGGTCAGTCCGTTAAGGGCCGTTGACAGCGCTCGCTGGCTATCTTAGCGTGCGAGTAATCGATTTCTAGCCGCGAGAGGGGTTGCCCATGGCACGCATCGGCCTGCTGACCATCTCCGACGGCAGGGACTTCGTCCACCGAGACATCGCGGATTGGGCGCGCTCGTCGGAGGACGCGATCACCCGTGCCCTCGAGGCTGCCGGGCACGAGGTGGTCCGCGCCGCTGAGCTGGTGTGGACCAACGAGCTGGCCACCAGCCAGGCCCGCCAGGTCGCCGAAGCCCGGCCGGATCTGACGATCTTCAACTATTCGGTGTGGGCGTTTCCGCATTTCTCGATGCTCGCCGCCGACGCCACCGAGGGGCCGCTCGTCCTGCTGTCCAACATAGATCCGGTGCAGCCGGGGATGGTGGGCATGCTCGCAGCCGGCGGGGCACTGGACCAGATCGGCCGCGTGCACGGCCGGGTGTGGGGTGATGTCGGCGAGCCCGCCACGCTGGAGCGGCTGCTCGTCCACGTTCGGGCGGCGCAGGCCGTGGGCGGCCTACGCGGCAGCACGTTCGGCCGGTTCGGCGGCCGGCCGATGGGCATGTACACCGCGGTGGCCAACACTGAGCAGTGGATGTCCACGTTCGGGGTCGACGTCGAGGAGATCGACCAGTGGGAGATCGTCCGCCGCTCCGAGCTGGTCCCGGAATCCCGGGCCAAGGCGGGCCGAGAGTGGCTGGAGAAGAACGCGAACGTCCACTACGACGGCGGCCAGCTCACGCCCGAACTGCTGGAACGGCAGATCCGCTCGTACCACGCGGTGCGCGAGCTGATCGACGAGTGGAACCTCGACTTCTCCGGCATCAAGGGCCAGCCCGAGCTGACCATGCACTTCGCGACGATGGACGTCACCGAGGCGTTTCTGAACGACCCGTACGACTGGGAGGGCCCGAAGCCCACGCACGTCTGCGCCACCGAGTCGGACATGGACGCCGCGCTGACCATGCAGATCCTCAAGCTGATCTCCGGCGACCCTGTGCTGTTCGCGGACGTGCGCCATTACCACGCCGACCGTGACATCTGGGACCTGTGCAACTCGGGCCAGCACGCCACCTGGTACGCGGCACGCAGCGAGGACCCGGCCGAGAACCTGCGCCGCGTCCACCTCTATCCGGAGGTCTTCTTCTTCCCCGCCGGAGGCGCGTCCGTGCATCACATCGCCGCGCCGGCGGACGTCACGCTGGCCCGGCTGACTAGGCATTCCGGCTTCTACCGGATGCAGGTGGTCCGCGGCGCCTTCGAGGAGTACGGCGACGAGGTCAACGAGCAACTGGCCCGGCAGTCGACGTTCGAGTGGCCGCACGCCTTCACCCGGATGCAGGTGCCTGCCGACGAGTTCCTGTCCGAGTTCGGCGCGAACCACATCCACGCGGTGCCCGGTGACTACGTGGCCGAGCTGGAACAGGTCTGCCGGCTCTTGGAAATCGACTACTACTTGCTCGGAGCAGGAGCAGCGGACAGCTGATGACCGACCTCGTTCTCGGCGTCGACGTCGGCACGGCCAGCACCAAGGGCGTGCTGGTGGATGCTGACGGGGCGGTAGCGGCCAGCGCGGTCCGCTCGCACGACCTTTCGCTCCCGCGTCCCGGATGGGCGGAGCACGACGCCGAGACCATCTGGTGGTCGGAGTTCGCCGCCGTGACACGCGAACTCACGGGGGGCGGGCACGGCCGCGTCGTCGGCGTGGGCGTGAGCGGCATCGGCCCGTGCCTGCTGCCGACGGACGCGGCCGGCCGGCCGTTGCGGCCCGCCATTCTCTATGGCATCGACACCCGGGCCGCCGCCGAGATCGCCGCGCAGCAGGAGCGGTACGGCGCGGACAAGATCCTGGCCCGGTGCGGCTCGCCGCTGACCTCCCAGGCCGTCGGCCCCAAGGTCGAGTGGCTGCGCCGGAACGAACCCGAGGTCTGGTCTCGGACCCGCCGCCTGTTCATGGCCAGTTCGTTCCTGGTGCACCGGCTGACCGGGGCGTACATCCTGGACCATCACTCGGCCAGCCAGGCCGTGCCCATGTACGAGCTGGACGGCAACAGGTGGACGGACGACTGGTCGGCCGACATCGCGCCCGGGCTGGACCTGCCTGAGCTGGCCTGGCCCGGCGACGTCGTCGGCCAGGTGACGGCCACAGCGGCCGAGGCGACGGGGTTGCCGGCCGGCACACCGGTCGTCGCCGGCACCGTCGACGCGTGGGCCGAGGCGTTCAGCGTGGGCGTGAGCCAGCCCGGCGAACTGATGCTCATGTACGGCAGCACCATGTTCCTCGTCCAGGTCGTGGAGCGGCCACTGCGCAGCCCGTCACTGTGGGGGACCGCGGGCGTCATGCACGGCACCTACTCGCTGGCAGGCGGCATGGCGACGTCCGGGTCGCTGACCGACTGGCTCCGCCAGCTCACCGGCAACGCCGACTTCGCCACCCTGACCGCCGAGGCGGCCGGGACTCCGGCGGGCGCCGACGGCCTGGTCATGCTGCCCTACTTCGCCGGGGAGCGGACGCCACTGTTCGACGTCGACGCTCGCGGTCTGATCCTCGGCCTGACGCTCCGGCACGGCCGCGCTCACCTCTACCGTGCAGCGCTCGAGGCCACCGCGTTCGGCGTCCGGCACAACCTGGAAGCCATGGCGGCGGCCGGTGCCGAACCGACCCGGCTGGTCGCCGTCGGCGGCGGGACTCAGGGCGGGCTGTGGACTCAGATCGTCTCGGACGTGCTGTTGCGACCGCAGGACGTTCCCGCGCAGACCATCGGCGCGAGCCTGGGCGACGCGATGCTGGCCGCCCTCGCGACCGAGCCCGCCCCGCCGGTAGACCGGTGGAACCCGGTTGCCACCGTCGTCGAGCCGGAGCCGGCCCGCAAGGACGTCTACGACCGGCTCTACGAGACGTACCGGTCGCTCTATCCCGCGACGCGGGACGCCGCGCACACGCTCGCGCGGATCCAGGAGGGAGGCGCCGGCTAACGCCATGCGAGTCATCTACCTCGACATCGACACCCTGCGCCCCGACCACTTGGGTTGCTACGGCTACCAGCGTGACACCAGCCCCACCATCGACCGGATCGCGGAGGGCGGAGTCCGCTTCACCCAGGCGTACTGCGGCAGCTCACCGTGCGTCCCGTCCCGTGCGAGCCTGATCAGCGGCCGGTTCGGCGTCCACCACGGCGCGCTCACGCACTGGGGCACGGGATCTGAGTTCCGGTTCCCCGGCGAGGGCCACCACTACCGCGAGGACATGCCGCTGCTGACCCGGCACCTGCGTCAGCACGGCTACCGGACGGTGAGCTTCTCGTCGTTCGCCGACCGGCACCAGGCGTTCTGGTTCTGCGGGGGATGGGCCGAGATGCATAACCCCACGCTCAAGCAGGGCGAGGAGGACGCCAGCGAGATCAACGCCGAGCTGATCCCGTGGCTGCGCGAGCACGGCGCCGAGGACGACTACTTCCTCCATGTGCACTACTGGGACCCGCACCGCAACTACACGCTCGAGCAGCGCTGGATCGACCTGGTGGCCAACGATCCGCCGCCGGACTGGCCGGACGCCGACGCGATCGCCGAGCACCAGGCGACCTACGGTCCCTTCACAGCCAGCGAGCTGTTCCCGTTCCAGGCGGACGGCCGGAGCCCCGTGCCGACCATGCCGGACCAGGTCGCCGACCGAGATGACTACGTCCGCATGGTCAACGGGTACGACGGCGAGATCCGATTCGCCGACGAGCACGTCCGGCAGTTACTCGACGTGCTGGACGAGCTGGGCGTCCGCGACGAGACCGCGCTGATCGTCAGCTCCGACCACGGCGAGGCGATGGGCGAACACGGCGTCTACGGTGACCACGTCTGCGCCGACGAGGTCGTCCACAACATCCCGCTGATCATCCGCTGGCCGGGCCTGAGTTCAGGAGTGGCCCAGGACGGGCTGCTCTACAACGTCGACCTGCCGCCGACTCTGTGCGATCTGCTGGATATTCCGGTGCCACCCGGATGGGACGGCCAGTCGTTCGCGCCCGCCATTCGCGGCGCGCCCTGGGAGGGACGTCCCTACCTGGTGTGGGAGCACGGCGTGTACAGCTGCCAGCGCGCGGTACGCACGCCAGACTGGCTGTACGTCCGTACGTACCATCCGGGGCTCTTCCCGTTCGACAACGTCGCGCTGCACCGGATGCCCGACGACCGGCACCAGACGTCGAACATCGCCGCTTCGCACGAGGATGTGGTGGATCGGCTCGAGGACGTGCTCCAGGACTGGCTGCGCGACCAGTTGCCGTCCGGCGACGATCCGATGGACGCGATCATCCGCGAGGGACCGTGGCGGTACGTCCAGCCTGACCGGTGGATAGCCCGGCTCCGCGCTCGCGGACGCGACGCCGACGCGGATAAGATTGCCGAGCGGCTGGCAGCATCGTCGGCGACCCGCCGGACGGCGTGACGCACTAGCCTCGGTCGGTGATGACCGGATATGACGAAACTGCCTACGAGCGGTGGGCTCCGGAGCCGCCCAAGCGGTCGGGGCGCACGCCGTTCGAGCGTGACCGGGCGCGCATCGTCCACTCGGCATCGCTGCGCCGGCTCGCCGCCAAGACGCAGGTCGTCGCGCCCGGGACGGACGATTTCGTCCGCAACCGGCTCACCCACACGCTAGAGGTGGCACAGGTCGGCCGCGAGCTGGGGCGCAAGCTCGGCTGCGATCCCGACGTGGTCGACACCGCGTGTCTCGCCCACGACCTTGGCCACCCGCCGTTCGGTCACAACGGTGAGGCGGCGCTGAACGAGGTAGCCGCTGGCATCGGCGGGTTCGAGGGCAACGCGCAGACGTTGCGGCTGCTCACCCGGCTGGAAGCCAAGGCGGCGTTCCTGGACGGACGGTCGGCCGGCCTGAATCTGACCCGGGCGAGCCTCGACGCGGCGATCAAGTATCCGTGGCCTCGCGCCGAGGGAATCACGAAGTTCGGTGCGTACGCCGAGGACGCCGAGGTCTTCGAGTGGCTGCGCCAGGGCGCCCCGGACCGGCGGCCATGCCTGGAAGCCCAGGTGATGGACTTCGCCGACGACGTGGCCTACTGCGTTCATGATGTCGAGGACGCGGTCGTCGCGCTGCGGCTGGACCCGGGCGCGCCTCTCGGCGATCCGATTGCGCGAAAGGCGATCGCCGGGCTCACCCGCGACTGGTACGCCCCCGATGCCGAGCCGGAAGAATTGCTGGCGGGCCTGGACCGCCTGCGGGCCACCGGCTACTGGGTGAGCGCGTACGACGGCACCCGCCGGACGCTCGCCGCGCTCAAGGACATGACCAGCCAGCTGATCGGCCGGTTCTGTGACGCGGCCGAGCGGGCGACGCACGCGGCGTACGGATCGGGCCCACTGACCCGGCACAATGCCGACTTGGTCGTCCCTCGGGAGACGCGGATCGAGATCGCAATCCTGAAGGGGCTGGCCGCGGTGTATGTGATGACGGCGCGAGATCGCGAGCCGGTGTACGTCCAGCAACGGGAGCTGCTGTACGAGCTCGTCGACGCCCTGCGCGAGCGTTCGCCGGAAGAGCTGGAGCCGGCGTTCCGGGCCGATTGGAAGGCTGCTGCGTATGACGACGCTCGGCTGCGGGTCTTGGTCGATCAAGTCGCGTCGCTGACTGATGCGTCCGCTCAGGAGTGGCACGCCCGGCTGACCGGCAAGGCGCATTGACAGGAACGCCCTGGCGCGTAAGGGTCAGCGGCATGGACGCTACGACAACGTTCGTGATCGTCGGCGGCGGGCTGGCCGGCGCGAAGGCGGCCGAGACGCTCCGTGACGAGGGGTTTGAGGGCCGGGTCGTTCTGCTCACCGACGAGGCGGAGCGGCCGTATGAACGTCCCCCGCTGTCCAAGGGATACCTGCTCGGCAACGACGAGCGCGAGGTGGCGTTCGTCCACCCTGAGTCGTGGTACGCCGACCACGACGTCGACCTCCGGCTCAAGGCTCGGGTGACCGCCCTGGACCCGGACGCGCACGAGGTGGAGATCGAGGGCGGCGAGCGGGTTGGATACGACAAGCTGCTGCTGGCCACAGGCTCTGAGCCGCGGCGGCTGGGTGTAGCAGGTGCCGATCTGCCAGACGTCCGGTACCTGCGCAACCTGCCCGACTCGGACCACCTGCTCGACGTGCTGGAGGAGGGGCACCGGGTCGCGGTCGTCGGCGGCGGGTGGATCGGCTTGGAGGTCGCGGCGGCGGCGCGGACGCATGGCGCCGAGGTCACGCTCGTCGAGGTCGCCGACCTGCCGCTGCTCGGCGTGCTCGGCGAGGACGTCGCGTTGGCGTTCGCCGGCCTGCACCGGGATCACGGCGTCGACCTGCGGC
>JASLBX010000078.1 GCA_030146385.1 Jiangellaceae bacterium
CCTGGTCTCCGAGCCGTTGCCCGTCCAGCCGTACCACGCCGCGGCCGGAATGGACCGCGAGGCTGCCGAACATCTCGTCACCCAGGTCGAACAGGCGGCCGAGGACGCTGCGGCAGCCGCCCTGGAGTCGGCGGTCAACATGCTCCCCGAACAAGCGGTAACCGGCGTAGCCGTCGTAGTCAAGGCGGTGTCGGTGGCGCCTGACGTCATGCGGGTCTTGCGCTCGCACGCCGCCATGCATGCCGCAGAAGGCGTGCTCTACCGGGAGGTTGTCCTCGGTGCGGCGCGACTGGGCGGGTGGCCAGCGCATGCCGTCGACGAGTCCGCACTCCCAGCGGCGGACGACCAGATGGTAGCGCTAGGGCGGGTCGCGGGACGCCCGTGGCGACGGGTCGGGAAGGACGCGTCCCGCGTGGCGCTCACCGTGCTGCCCACCTGACAGCACGAGGGCTCGCGACCCCTGCTCGGACATGGGTGGAACTCCTCACATCCACCGGATTGTGAGTTGGGGTATTCACCCGAAGCGGCAGCTACGGCCGGGCTCGTAGCGTCAACGGTCACAGACACGTCGGCGAACCGAAAGAGGCCGTCATGAGAAGGATCGAGGAGAGCATCGTCATCAACCGGCCGTGTGAGGAGGTGTTCCAGTACCTGGCCACCAGGTCAAACGATCCTGAGTGGATGGCGTCGGTGCTGGAGTCGCAGTGGCTGGACGATTCCGAGCCCGGCTCGTCCGAGCCGGCCAGCATCGGTCGGCGGGGCCGGATGGTCATGAAGCTGCAGCGACGGCACGTCGAGTTCATCGACGAGGTGACCGACTACCAGCCCGGCCGGATCGTCGCGCACCGGACGGTCGACGGGCCGTTCACCCTAAACACAGCATGCATCTGCGACCCGACGCCCGACGGGTGCCGGGCCACCGTCGTGGGCGAGGCCGACCGTCCGATTGGCGGGGTCTTCGCCCCAATTGTCGAGCCGTTCGTCGCCCGTGGCGTGCGCCGCGGCTTCAAGTCGGACCTGGCCCGGCTCAAGAGCATCCTCGAGGCCGAGACCGCGCAGGCGGAAGGAGCAGAACGATGAGCCAGGCGACACAGGTAAACCAGGCCGAGCGCGAGTTCTGGGCCGCCGAAGGCCCGCAGCAATACGTGGAGCACGGCGCCCGGTGGGAGACCATGATGGCCCCGTTCGGCGCCGCCATGTTCGACGCCGTCGCTCTCCAACCAGGCGAGCACGTGCTGGACGTAGGTTGTGGCTGGGGAGCCACGACCGTCGACGCGGCCGAGCGGGTGGCACCGGAAGGCACCGTGGTCGGCGTCGACATCTCGGAACAGATGCTGGCGCCCGCACGGCAACGGACGGCCGACCTGGCGAACATCACGCTGCTGGAGGCCGACGCCCAGACGCACCCGTTCGAGCCGGCGTCCTACGACGCGGTGATCAGCCGGTTCGCCGCCATGTTGTTCGACGACCCACCGGCTGCTTTTGGCAACCTGCACCGGGCGCTGAAACCGGGCGGCCGGCTCGCGTTCGTGTGCTGGCAGGATCCGCTGAAGACCGAGTGGGTGGCCGTGGCGATGGCTGCCGCCGTACCGCTGGTAGGGAGGCCGCCAGACCTGGGCGAGCCGGGCGCTCCCGGACCGTTCGCGTTCGCCGACGGCGACCGCGCGCGCCGGCTGGTCGCGGCGGGCGGCTTCGATGAGGTCACATTGGAGCCGGTCACCCGGCCACAGCGCATCGCGGACAACGCCGACGACGCCGTCACCCTCGTCTTGTCGCTTCCCGAGACCCGGCAGCTGCTTAACGGCGTGCCGGAGGACACGGTGGCCAAGGTGACGGGCGCGCTCGGGGATGCCTTCACGTCGCACGCCGGTCCACACGGCGTCGTGACCGATGCCACCGCCTGGCTCGTTACGGCCCGTCGCTGATAGCCCGTTGAGCCTGCGATGCAGGTTCCCGACGCTCCTCGGCGGGTACGTGTGGTGGCTCGGCGTCGTAGCGCGCTGGTCGGTGTGGGGCTCGCGCTGGTCGCGCTTGGAGCGCTGGCGTTTCTGTATGTGTCCGGGAGGATCAGCGAGGCTGCGCCTTACCGTTCAACGGGCATGGCGGTGAGCCGCCATGACGACGCCGCTGCTCGCCGCCGGCGGGGCCGTGCTCGTCGGCGCCGGGCTGGTCACCATCGCGACTGCCTTCCTCGCACCCGCAGCCGTGACAACTCCGCCGCGGTTCAATGCCCTGCGCCTACGAGCTCACGCCAGGCCGGCTTGGGCCCGGTCATCGGGTGGCCGAGTGGCCGTCGTCGTCGCCGCTGCGGCTGGCGTGGTGGTGTGGGTGGTCACCGGGTTGGCGGTGGCGGCTGTGATCCTGCCCGCCGCCGCGGTCGTTGTGCCGTCCCTGCTGCGGGTGCCGAACGCGAAACGGGCGATCAAGCGGCTGGAGGCGATGGAGGAGTGGACCCGCAACCTGGCCGGTGTGCTGACCGTCGGCGTTGGACCTGGAGCAGGCGGTCATCTCCAGTCTGCGCACCGTCATCAGAGGCCGGTCGCCCGGAACGGGTGACCGGCCTCTTGATCGTTAGACGGTGACTTGACCTTGATCGCTGCGGACGTGTCGAACCCGGAGCAGGCCCGGCTTGGCTGAAGTTTCCTAGGTGGCGACTCGTACCAGCCCGTTCTCGCGGGCGTAGCCGTTCAGGAGCGTCCGGAGCCGGCGCCGGCCGCGGTGCAGCCGCGAGACCACAGTGCCGATTGGCGTCCCGGTGATCTGGGCGATCTCCTTGTACGCGAAGCCTTCGACGTCCGCGAGGTACACGACCATCCTGAAGGATTCCGGAATCTGCTGCAGCGCGTCCTTGACGTCCGAGTCGGGAAGGTGGGCGAGGGCTTCGGCTTCGGCGGACGGCAGGCCGGTCGAGGTGTGTGCCTCGGCACGGGCCATCTGCCAGTCTTCGATCTCGTCAGCGTTGGTTTCGAGCGGCCGGCGCTGTCGCTTCCGGTAGGAGTCGATGAATTCGTTGCTCAGAATCCTGTACAACCAGGCCTTGAGGTTCGTACCGTTCCCGAACTGGTGGAACGACGCGAACGCCTTCGCGTAGGTCTCTTGAACCAGGTCCTGGGCGTCAGCAGGGTTGCGCGCCATCCTGAGCGCCGCGGAGTACAGCTGATCGAGGTATGGCAACGCGTCCCGCTCGAACCGGTGAGTCAGATCGCGCGCGTCATGGTCGGAGGGCTGTGCTTCGCTACCGGTCACGATGGGCCGGTCAAGGACTCCGCACGTCGCTGTCATGAGCGCTCCCTCTCATTCGTGCTGCCGACACAGCCACTGTTGCCGATCGATGCTGAGAGGACGTTGAGAGTGAATCTCGTCACCATGCGCCCGCCCGCCTGATCTGAGCAGGCGATTTCCTCTCAAGATCGTCGTTTGACAGGAGAAAGGCGCCTCTCTGCCCGGCAAACCAGGGCAAATTTTCGCTTGCTCCTGTTAAACGACGATCTTGGAGCCGGCTGTCCGCTGTCGCGGGACGCCGTGGGCCATCCGTCACCCGGAAACGGGACGGACCCGCGGAAAGATCGTCGTCACGGCGTAGCCGCTCCGAGGGGTCAACTGACGACGCGGGTGTCGGGCGCGAAGGCGACCCAGCTCTTCCAGAATGTGTCGATGAACGGGTAGCCGTCCAGGACCTCCCCGGCGAGCGGGCCGTCGATGGCCTGGCCACGGACGTTCCAGGTCGAGCCGGTCTGGTCGTCGACGAAGTGTTCGCCTTCCTTGTTGAACGTCAGCTCTTCGTCCCCAACGACCGGGCTGAACACGGCCACCGTGCCGATGTCCTGTCCCTCACCGACCTCGCTGGCTCCCAGCGCGGACGCCTGCCTGCCCGTGAAGAACAGCACGAGCGGCTGGTCGTCGATGGTGGCCGCGAGTACCCCTGCTTCTTCGACCGCGCTGCGTAGCACGCCCACGGTCTCCGTGTCACCCTCGAGAGCGATGAACCGCTCGAGCGGCGGGAAACGCTCATCGTCCGTGGGCGCGCCGAACAACGGTTCTCTGTTCGGATCCACGTCGTACCCGGCGTACGGGTTTCGGCCATAGGACCGGGTGTGGCCGGTGTCCCGTGACAGCACCCACGCGTCCGGGTGTGACTCCTTGAAGTCCGACCACCCGACTGGAAACACCGGGATGAACTCCAGCTTGGTGCCGGTCATGACGCCGACCGCCGCCTCGCCGGTGAGCTGCGGCCACAGGGATTCGGTCTGCCGGTCGTACATGACCAGGTTGCTGGCGTACAGCCGTCCCGACGTGCCGAAGTCGAGCACCTTGCCGTCGACGCGGCGGTCGAAGCCGACGCCAGAGTTGCACAGCGGGCAGTAAGTGACGGCGACCGGCACGTCGCCGAGCGTGTCATTGACGATCTCATGCCAGGTAAGGATCTGATACGGGTAGCCCCTGGTCTCGCCGTTAAGCGTGACCGCGAGGAGCGCCTCATCCTCGGCGAGCCACGTGACGTCCGAGGCACGTTCGAACTTCGGGTTGTCGATCGCAGGGATGCCGTCCGGCGGGGGGCCGCCGCTCACAATCAGTTCGGGATCCAGCAGCGGCTCTGGGAAGGCCGCGTCGCGCATATCCGCCAGTGCGGAGGGGACGTCCTCCGGCGGGCTGTTCTCGGCTTGCGGCAACTCCACTGGGTCCGCGGCGGAAGAACCGGGCTCGGCCGGGTCCGTCGGTGCGCCGTCCCCATTCTCCGCCCCTGTCGCCGGCTCGGGTGTGTCGTCCCCGCCGCAGGCAGACAGTACGAGCGCCCCCACTACCGCCAGCACGGTCAGTCGGCGGATCACTGTCGTGGTTCGTGCGCTCGTCATCGCAGCCTCGCCTCCAGGTTCAGCTTCACCGGCGGCAGGCTCCGAGTCGGTGACCGCGCTCACGTATCAAATCCGGTCCTGCCCGGCGCCCAGGCAGATGGGTCTCACGTAACAGAGGCGCTGGGCAGGCCACGGTCGGCGGCCCACTCGTGCATGTCGGGGGCAAGCCTGTGGGCCGCCTAGCCCCGACCACCGCGCAGATCTAGCTGCGCTGCATCATCGAACGGAGCAACAGCACGCCGAGGCCCAGGATCAAGCCGTAGATAAGGTGGCCGAGCAGGCTCCACCAGGCGTTGGTGTCAACCTGGAAGATCATTTCGGACATGCCCAACCAGGCCGGCATGATCAGGAGGGCGCCGAGGATCCACCAGGCGATGCCGTAGAGGAGCCCGAGCCCGATTGCCGCTGCGGGCTTGCCGAGCCATCGCGCGAACAGGACCACGAAGATCACGCCGAAGAGCGCGGAGTTGAACAGGTGTACGAGCCAGCCCCAGCCGACCGACGCCTGCCCGATGAGGTCTCCGACCATCGGGATCATGTCGCGGGCCTGCATGATGATGCCCAACGGGATCCCGGCCACCACTCCGGCGACCGCGCCACCGAACACTCGAGCGGTGATAGCTGGTGCGCCAGGGGTTGCCTCTGCCGAGACCA
>JASLBX010000082.1 GCA_030146385.1 Jiangellaceae bacterium
ACTTTGTGCATGCGTTCACAAGTCACCTAGGCTTAACAGCGACACGCACTACTGGCGCAGGGCACCGCCCCGCGCCGGCCGATCCGGGAGCACTGTGACCCGTAGCACGCGCCGCACCCAGGCCGCCGCAGCCCGCGCCGGGGCACCCGGTAGCGCGCCGAGCGATGCTGCGCCCAGCGGCGGTGTGCCGATCGCCAGCGGGTCTGGCACCGGCGACCGCGGAGTCCCGGAAGCCACCGTTGCGAGGTTGCCGCTCTACCTGCGCGCGCTCACCACACTCGCCGAGCGAGGCGTGTCCACTGTCTCATCCGATCAGCTGGCTGAAGCGGCCGGGGTTACGCCGGCCAAGCTGCGCAAAGACCTCTCCTACCTGGGGTCGTACGGAACTCGCGGCGTCGGCTACGGCGTGGACTTCCTCCGCCACCAGATCTCGCGCGAGATCGGACTCACCCAGGACTGGGCCGTCGTGCTGGTCGGCATCGGGCATCTCGGCCACGCACTGGCCAACTACGCCGGCTTCGCGTCGCGCGGGTTCCGCATCGCCGCACTTGTTGACACCGATCCCGCGCAGATCGGGCAGGAGGTCGCCGGCCTGACCGTGCAGTCGGCCGACGGGCTCGAGGACCTCATAAAGCAGCATGGCATCGCTATCGGTGTCATCGCCACACCGGCCCGTGCCGCTCAGGGCGTGTGCGACAGGCTCGTCGCTGCCGGCGTCACGAGCATCCTGAACTTCGCGCCCACGGTGCTGCAGGTGCCGGACGGCGTCGACGTGCGGAAGGTCGACATGTCGATCGAGCTGCAGATCCTCGCCTACCACGAGCAGCGGAAGAATGGCGCCGCCCTGGCCCTCACACCTGAGCAGGCGGCGACGCTGGCGGAGGCGGTGCGCGGATGAGCCTGCTGGTCGTCGGCCTGTCGCACCGGAGCACGTCCGTCGAGGCCTTGGAGCGTGTCGCGCTCGACACCAACGCCGTCGGCAAGCTCCTGGACGACGTGCACTCGTCCGCTCACGTATCTGAGGCAGTCGTGCTCGCCACCTGCAACCGCGTTGAGCTCTACGCCGACGCCGCCACGTTCCACGGTGGCGTCGATGAGGCCACCGCGATGCTCGCCCGGCACGCCAGAGTTGACCTGGACGAGCTGAAGCCGGAGCTCTACGTCCACTACGGCGAGCGTGCCGTCGCTCACCTGTTCAACGTCACTGCCGGCCTTGACTCCATGGTTGTGGGCGAGAGCCAGATACTCGGCCAGGTTCGGGACGCGTTCCGCCTCGCCCAGACATCCGGTACGACGGGACGAGTTCTGGGCGAGCTGTTCCAGCAGGCGCTGCGAGTGGGCAAGCGCGCGCACGCGGAGACGGGCATAGACGCGGCGGGTCGTTCGCTGGTCAGCGTTGGGCTCGCGGAGGTCGCACCAGCGGGTGTGCGCGGTCTGAGCTGCGTCGTGGTGGGCGCCGGGTCGATGGCGGCGCTGGCGGCGAACACCTTGGCTCGTGGCGGCGCGCAGGTGGTCATCGCGAATCGCACCGAGGAGCGGGCCGCCCGGCTGGCCGAATCGGTAGGCGGAACGGTGATCCCGATGCGCGACATGCCACAGGCGCTCGCGTCGGCCGACCTGCTGGTGGCATGCACCGGCGCCGCCGGAGTCGTCGTCCCGTACGAGGTCATCGAGGCCACGCGACCCCTTCGGGTGCTCGACCTCGCTCTTCCCAGGGACGTCGATCCTGCCGTCCGGGAAGTGCCGGACGTCCAACTGATCGATCTGGTGACGCTCGCTGCCGGCAGCGATACAGCGCCTGCGGCCGCCGATGTTGAAGACGTGCGATCGATCGTGGCGGAGGAAGTGGCCGGGTTCACTGCCGCGAGGCGGCAGGCCCAGGTGGCGCCGACCGTCGTGGCGCTGCGCACCATGGCCGACGACGTCGTCGACGCCGAGCTCGCCCGCATGCGCGGACGGCTGCCGGACCTGGACGAACGTACCCGGGCAGAGGTCGCCGCGACCGTCCGCCGGGTGGTCGACAAGCTGCTGCACGCGCCGACCGTCCGGGTCAAGGAACTGGCTACGGAGCCCAACGGAGCGGCATACGAGTCGGCTCTGCGCGAGCTGTTCGCCCTCGACCCCAAGACGATCGAGGCCGTGACCCAACCCGGCCCCACCACTACCCCAGCCACCAAGCCCACTCCGGTTGATCATGGGCCTTTCGTGGTTCCGGGCGAGGCGGAACCACAAAACGACCGTGATCAACGCGAGGGGGGTGGCACCGGATGAGCGCGCTCCGGTTGGGAACCCGCGGCAGCAAGTTGGCCCGCGCGCAGTCGCAGTCAGTCGCAGACGCGATCACCGCGACGTCCGGCCGCGCCGTCGAGCTGGTCGAGATCACCACCCGCGGCGACGTGTCGCACGAGCCGCTGGCCCGCATCGGCGGCACCGGCGTGTTCGTCAACGCGCTCCGCGAGGCATTGGTCAGCGGCACCGTCGACCTGGCCGTGCACTCGCTCAAGGATCTTCCGACAGCGCCCGCTGACGGTCTTGTGGTTGCGGCCATCCCGACGCGTGAGGACCCACGCGACGTCGTGTGCGCCCGCGACGGGCTCACTCTCGCTGAGCTGCCCGAAGGGTCACTGATCGGTACGGGTGCGCCGCGCCGCGCCGCCCAGATCGAGGCCCTTGGCATCGGCCTGAAGATCGTCGACGTCCGGGGCAACGTGGACACCCGGCTGGCGAAGGTGGCCGACGGCGACCTGGACGCCGTGGTACTGGCCCGCGCCGGCCTGGCCCGGCTCGGCCGGCTGGACGACATCACCGAGACGCTGGATCCCATCCAGGTCCTGCCCGCGCCGGGGCAGGGAGCATTGGCCGCCGAGTGCCGCGACGACAACTCAGAGCTGATCGAACTGCTCGCCGCGCTCGACGACCGCACGACCCGTTCTGCCGTGACCGCAGAACGCACTCTTCTGGCCGCGCTCGAGGCCGGCTGTACCGCCCCCGTGGGCGCGTACGCCGAAGCGGCCGAGGGTGACGACGGCCTCGAGTTGTACCTCCGCGCCGTGGTCGTGTCCCCCGACGGCGCGGTGAGCATCCGCAAGTCAGCCACCGGCCCACTTGATGCGGCCGAGCAGCTAGGCCGTGATCTCGCGGCAGAGATGCTCGACGACGGGGCCGGGGCAGTTGTCGACGCCCACGACCGGGCGCCGAAGGAGGAGACCGTCCCGTGACCACTCCGAACCGTTCCGCCGTGGGCAACGTCGTCTTCGTCGGTGCCGGCCCCGGCGACCCTGGATTGTTGACTCTGCGTGCCGCCGAGGCTCTCGCGGACGCCGACATCGTGGTGACCGACCGCGACGACCACCATGCCTTGCTGATCCATGCCCGCACGGACGTCGAGGTGATCGACTGCGGGCGCGACGAGGACGGCCTCCCGCTCACAGCCGCGGTCCGCTCGCGCCGGATCGTGTCGGCCAGCAAGGGCGGCAAGCGCGTCGTCCGCCTGCTCGACGGCGATCCGTTCACCCACCCCACCGGCGCCGACGAGGCCCTCGCCTGCTCCAAGGCGGGCGTCCCGTTCGAGGTCGTGCCCGGGGTGTCCGACGTCACCGCGATTCCGGGCTATGCCGGCATCCCGCTTGCGGCCGGCCGCAAGCGCAGCGTGGCGGTCGTCGATGCCAGTGACAGGGTCGACTGGCGGCGCCACACCGCCGACACCCTGGTGCTGCTCCGGCCCGATGAACTTGCCGACGTCAGCGCCGGTCTGGTCGAGGCCGGCCGGGCCGCCGACACTCCCGCCGCCGCGATCGCGTCCGGCACGACCGTCGAGCAGCGGACCGTCGTGTCGACGCTGGGCAAGCTGGCCGCCGACGTGGCCGCCGCGAAGGTCTCGCCGACCGTGGTCGTGGTGGGTGACGTGGTCAACCACCGTGAGGCCCTGTCGTGGTTCGAGACGAGGCCGCTGTTCGGCTGGCTGGTGCTGGTGCCGCGGACCAAGGAGCAGGCCGGCGCGCTGTCGGCGGCGCTCCGCCGCGCCGGAGGTGTGCCGGAGGAGGTCCCGACGATCTCGGTCGAGCCCCCGCGCAACCCGCAGCAGATCGACAAGGCGGTCCGCGGCATGGTCGAGGGTCGATACGAGTGGATCGCCTTCACCTCGTACAACGCGCTCCGCGCGGTCAAGGAGAAACTGGTCGAGTACGGCCTGGACGCTCGTGCGATGTCCGGCCTGAAGGTCGCCGCCGTGGGTGACAAGACAGCGGACGCGCTCCGCGCCTGGGGCATTGAGCCGGACCTGATCCCGTCCGGCGAGCAGTCGGCTCGGGGCCTGCTGGCCGAGTGGCCGCCGTATGACGAGGTGCTCGACCCGATCAACCGGGTGTTCCTGCCTCGCGCCGACATCGCCACCGAGACGCTCGCCGCTGGACTGGTCGACTTGGGCTGGGAGGTGGACGACGTCACCGCGTACCGGACAGTCCGCGCCGCCCCGCCGCCTGCGGAGACCCGCGAGGCGATCAAGACCGGCAAGTTCGACGCGGTCGTGTTCACCTCGTCGTCCACGGTGCGGAACCTGGTGGGTATCGCCGGCAAGCCGCATTCTTCGACGGTGATCGCCTGCATCGGGCCGGCCACCGCCAAGACGGCCGAGGAGCACGGCCTGCGGGTCGACGTCCTGGCTCCCGAGCCGTCGGTAGAGGTGCTGGCCGAGTCGCTCGCCGACTACGGCGCCGCCCGCCGGCTGTCGCTGATCGAGGCCGGTGAGCCGGTGACCCGCCCGTCGGAGAAGCGCCGCCGCCGCGCCGCTCGCCGCCAGGCCACCTAGGCGGGAGCCATCGCGCCCAGCGGGGCGGCCGCACGAGAAGCGGTCGCCCCGCTCTGCTCAGCTGAGACCTCATCGCCAACAAAGAGGCTTCTGGGCGTCCCCAGGACCTCGCAGACGTCGCCATCGTCAAGGACCAGGCAGTATAGAGACCGTGAGTTTTCCCGTTGAACGACCGCGCCGCCTCCGGACGACGCCGGCAATGCGCCGCCTGGTCGCGGAGACGACCGTTGCTCCGCACCAGTTGGTGCTGCCGATGTTCGTCCGCGAGGGCGCCCGTGATCCGCGTCCCGTCGCGTCCATGCCGGGCGTCGTCCAGCACACTCGCGACACCTTGCGCAAGGCCGCCCTCGAGGCGGTGGAGTCCGGCGTCGGCGGCCTGATGCTCTTCGGCATACCCGAGACGCGGGACGAGACCGGCTCCGGCGGCGTCGACCCGGACGGAGTGCTGAACGTCGCCATCCGCGATGTCGCGGCAGAGGTGGGCCACGCCACTGTCGTGATGGCCGACTTGTGCCTGGACGAGTTCACCTCGCACGGGCACTGTGGGGTGCTGGCACCCGACGGCTCGGTCGACAACGACGCGACGCTTCGGGTGTACGAGCAGATGGCGCTCGCCCAGGCTGCCGCCGGCGCCCACCTCGTCGGGCTGTCCGGCATGATGGACGGCCAGGCGGGAGCAGTTCGGTCGGCACTGGACAGGGGCGGCTTCGCCGACGTTGGAATCCTCGCGTACGCGGCCAAGTACGCGTCCGCCTTCTACGGCCCGTTCCGCGACGCCGTTGAGTCGACGCTCCAAGGCGACAGGCGGACGTACCAGCAGGATCCCGCCAACGGCCGGGAAGCGCTGCGCGAGGTTCGGCTGGACCTGGCGGAGGGCGCCGACATCGTCATGGTCAAGCCGGCGATGGCCTACCTGGACGTGCTGAGCCGCGTCCGTGACGCGGTGGATGTCCCGGTCGCGGCGTACCAGGTGTCCGGCGAATACGCGATGATCGAGGCCGCCGCGGCCAACGGCTGGATCGACCGCGACCGAGCGATCGACGAGACGCTCGTCGCGATCCGGAGGGCTGGGGCCGACATCGTGCTCACCTACTGGGCCGTCGAAGTGGCTCGCCGCATCGGGTAGCTCCCCAAAAGGGCTAGGCACGGCGCGAAACAGCCGCTAACTTGATCGGCGAGACGTACGCGCCGCCGCGGTGGGCGTTTGCCGTCGGGGCGCCGGCGTAGAGCGGACCGGAGGTGCAGCGGCAATGGCGCAGGAGTACGCACATCAGGAGCGCGAGCAGTGGGCGACCCGCGCAGGGTTCATCCTGGCGGCCGTCGGCTCGGCGATCGGACTAGGCAACATCTGGCGGTTCCCGTACGTGGCGTACGAGAACGGTGGGGGCGCGTTCCTGGTTCCGTACCTCATCGCCCTCCTGACCGCCGGCATACCGCTGCTGATCCTCGAGTACACGATCGGCCACCGGTTCCGTGGCTCGCCGCCGTTGTCATTCCGGCGCCTGTCACGTCCGGCGGAGGCCATCGGCTGGTGGCAGGTCGCGATCTGCTTCATCATCGCGGTCTACTACGCGGTGATCATCGCCTGGGCGGTGCGGTATACCGGGTTCTCGTTCGGCCTGCAGTGGGGCGACGACCCTAACGCGTTCCTGTTCGGCGAGTTTCTCCAGGTCGCGGAAGAGCCGGGGATGATCTCGTCGTACGTCAGTGGGGTCGCATGGCCGCTGATCGCCGTCTGGGCCGTCACGCTCGGCGTGCTCATCTTCGGTGTCCGGCGCGGGATCGAGCGGGCTAACAAGATCTTCATCCCGTTGCTGGTTGTGCTCTTCGGGGCACTGGTCGTCCGCGCCGTCACGCTGGACGGCGCCGAGATCGGGCTCGACGCGCTGTTCTCGCCCGATTGGTCAGCGATCACCGATGGCTCGGTGTGGGTCGCGGCGTACGGGCAGATCTTCTTCTCGCTGTCGGTCGGCTTCGGTATTATGATCACGTACGCGTCCTACTTGCGGCGCCGAGCGGACATGACGGGCTCGGCGCTCGTGGCCGGGTTCGCGAACAGCTCGTTCGAGATCCTCGCCGGTATCGGCGTGTTCGCCACCCTCGGGTTCATGGCCGCGGCGTCCGGCGTGGCGATCGACGAGGTGGCGACGTCCGGTATCGGGCTGGCCTTCGTCGCGTTCCCGACGATCATCTCCAGCCTGCCGGCTGCGGCCGACCTCTTCGGCGTCCTGTTCTTCGGCTCGCTCGTGATCGCTGGGCTGTCGTCCCTGATCAGCATCGTGCAGGTGGTCGTGTCAACCGTGCAGGACCGGCTCGGCATGCCACGTGAGCGCGCCGTCCTGCTCGTGGGTGGCGCGGCGGCGATCGTGTCGATCGCACTGTTCCCCACCAGCGAGGGGCTGTACATCCTGGACGCCGCCGACCACTTCATCAACCAGTACGGCGTTGCACTCGCCGCCCTCGTCGTGGTGATCGTCGTCGGCTGGGTGTTGCGCCAGCTGCCCGCCCAGCGGGCTCACGCGAACGAGACGTCCGCCGTCCCGCTCGGCCGCTGGTGGCTGGTTGTGCTGGGTGTCGTGACGCCGATCGTGCTCGGCTGGATGATGTACGACAGCCTCCGCCAGGAGTTCGACGCCAACTACGGCGACTACTCCACCGGATTCCTGCTCCTCGCCGGTTGGGCCGTGGCGATCGGAGCCATCGTGTTCGGAATCGTGATGTCCATCTTCCGGTGGCGTGCGAGCGAGGTCGAACGCGCAGTCGAAATCGAGGAAGGGAGCCGCTGATGTCCGGTGGTGCGATCATCATGCTGGTGCTCGCCATTCTCATCGTGTGGGGCGGGCTGGCGGCGAGCATCATCGCGCTCAGCCGCCACCCGGAACAGCCAGAGGAGCCCACCGCCTGACGCTGCTGCCGGTTGATCACGTTCAGCATGCCTGTGTGTGCCGTACCGGGTGCACGCGCCTGGTGATGTGCCGACAAACCTGCTGAACGTGGTCTATCGGTGCAGTACCACCCGCACGCGCCTGGTACGGCAGGGCTACGCCTGCTGAACGTGGTCAACCGGCAGCGCGAGGCGGCTGAGCAGGGGCGGCGCGCACGCCGTAGAGGCGTCCTTGCGAGAATGCGGTACGTGACCTACCCGATGGACGCGCCGGCCAGTGCCGCCCTGTTCGACCGCGCTCGCGCGGTGACTCCCGGCGGGGTGAACTCGCCGGTCCGGGCGTTCCGGGCGGTCGGCGGAATCCCGCGATTCATCACGCGCGCCGACGGGCCTTACCTGTACGACGCCGACGGCCGCGAGTACGTCGACCTGGTCGGCTCCTGGGGTCCGATGATCCTGGGCCACGCCCATCCGGACGTCATCGACGCCGTCCAGGCGCAGGTCGCACGCGGCACCTCGTACGGGACGCCCACCGCACCAGAGGTCGAGCTTGCCGAAGAGATCGTTTCCCGGACGTCCGTGGAGCAGGTCCGGCTTACGTCGAGCGGCACGGAGGCGACGATGAGTGCCATCCGGCTCGCCCGAGGCGTGACCGGACGGTCGGCGGTGGTCAAGTTCGCCGGCCACTACCACGGCCACGTCGATGCCCTGCTGGCCAGCGCGGGCAGCGGTGTCGCCACCTTCGCCCTGCCGGACAGCCCGGGAGTCGTCGGCGCGGCGGAGACCATCGTCCTGCCGTACAACGACCGCGCCGCGGTGACCGAGGCCTTCGCGGCTCACGGCGACCGCATCGCGTGCGTGATCGCCGAGGCGGCTGCCGGCAACATGGGCGCCGTCCCGCCGGAGGACGGGTTAAACGAATTCCTGCTCCGGACGGCGCACGAACACGGCGCGCTACTGGTACTGGACGAGGTGATGACGGGGTTCCGTGTCCACCGGTCCGGGTGGTTCGGCCTCGACCAGGTGGCGGCGGACATCACGACGTTCGGCAAGGTCATGGGCGGTGGCTTCCCGGCCGCAGCGTTCGGTGGGCGGGCCGAACTCATGGAGCAGCTCGCGCCGACGGGGCCGGTCTACCAGGCCGGCACACTGTCCGGGAACCCGGTGGCCACGACGGCGGGCCTGACCACTCTCCGGCTCGCGGACGAGCCGGTCTACCGCAGGCTGGACGAGACGGCACGGACGATCGGAGAGCTGGCGACTAAGGCGCTCACGGCCGAAGGCGTCCCGCATGTCCTCCAGTACGCGGGGAACTTGTTCAGCATCTTCTTCGTCGATCCCGGCGAGGGTGCGGTGCAACACTTCGATGGAGCCAAGCGGTCCGACGTGGCCCGGTATCGGGCGTTCTTCCACGCGATGCTCGCGCACGGCATCTACCTGCCGCCGTCCGCATACGAGGCGTGGTTCGTATCCGCAGCACACGATGAGGCCGCGGTCGACCGGATCGCCGCAGCCCTGCCGGCGGCAGCGAGGGTGGCCGCCGAAGTGAAGGAGACGGCGTGACGATCACGAGGGTGCACCTCCTGCGGCACGGTGAGGTGAATAACCCGAAGGGCGTGCTGTACGGGCGGCTCCCCGGGTACGGGCTGTCCGAGCGCGGCCACGCGATGGCTCGCCGGGTGGCCGAGACGGTGGCGGATCGCGAAATCGTCCACCTGGGCTCCTCTCCGCTGCAGCGGGCACAGGAGACGGCCGCGCCGGTCGCGGAGAAGCTGGGCCTTGAGGTCCTCACCGACGAGCGGGTGATCGAGGCCGAGAACGTTTTCGAAGGGCTCACCTTCGGTGTCGGAGCCGGTGTGCTGGCGCGTCCGCGGCACTGGAAACACCTTCGGAACCCGTTCCGCCCGTCCTGGGGCGAGCCGTACGACGAGCAGGTCGTGAGAGTACGGGCAGCGATGGACGACGCAGCCGAAGCGGCGGAGGGGCACGAGGCCATGCTCGTGTCACACCAGCTGCCGATCTGGGCGACCCGCCTGGCCGTCGAGGGCCGCCGGCTGTGGCACGACCCGCGCAAGCGCGAGTGCTCGCTGGCCAGCCTGACGACGTTCACGTTCGACGACGACAGGATCGTCTCGGTGGCTTACAGCGAGCCCGCAGCCGACCTGCTACCGGCCAAGCCCGGCGCGACGTTCAGTGCGGGGGCGTGAGGGCGTGCGACGAATCGTTGCGGTCGTGGCAGGTGTGATGCTGGCCGTTGCCGGGTGCTCGGACGGGCAGGTTCAGCGCAGCGACGACGCGGCCCAGATCGGATACATCCAGGGCAGCTCGGTGACCACAATTTCGCCCGCTGACCGGGAGCCGGCGCCCGAGTTCGGCGGGCCGATCCTCGGTGAGGGCGGGTCCGAGTTCAACCTCGCCGAGGCGCAGGGCGAGATCGTAGTGCTCAACGTGTGGGGGTCGTGGTGCCCGCCGTGCCGCAAGGAGGCGCCGGCGCTACAGGCCGTCCACGAGGAACTTGCCGACGAGGGCGTGCGGTTCGTAGGCGTCAACACCCGCGACCCCAACACCACTGACGCGCTGCACTTCGAGGAGGAGTTCGGCATCACCTACCCGAGCGTCGTCGACACCGACGGCCGGCGCCTGCTCGCGTTTCGCGAGACGCTGCCGCCGAACGCGATCCCCACCACGCTGGTCATCGACCGGGACGGAAATCTGGCGGCGCGAGTCCTCGGCGAGGTCACCGAAACGACGCTGCGCGAGCTCATCGGTGACATGCTCGCCGAAGATCCGGCAACGAGCTAGTCGAGGCCATGGGTCAAACCTTCGGCGAGACCGTACTGACCGGTTCTCTCTTGCTGGCGATCCCGGTCGCGCTGGTCGCCGGCCTGGTGTCGTTCCTGTCCCCGTGCGTCGTCCCGCTCGTGCCGGGATACCTGTCGTATGTCACCGGCCTGTCCGGCGCCGACATGGCGGCCGTCCAGCGTGGGCGAGTCTTTCTCGGCACGCTGCTGTTCGTCCTGGGCTTCACGGTGGTGTTCGTCTCGTACGGCGCGCTGTTCGGCGGGCTCGGCTCAACCCTGCTGGGCCACATGGACGTCATCACCCGAGTGCTCGGCGTGCTCACGATCGGACTCGGCCTGCTCTTCGCCGGCTGGCTGCCGGGGCTGTCCCGCGATTGGCGACTGCGGGCCACACCCGCGGCGGGGCTGGCCGGCGCACCGGTACTGGGCGTCCTGTTCGGTCTTGGTTGGACACCGTGCTTCGGACCGACGCTCGCGGCCGTGCAGACGCTGGCCATCACCGAAGCCAGTGCGGTGCGCGGCGCCCTGCTGTCGGCGGTGTACGCGCTCGGTCTGGGGCTGCCGTTCATCCTGGCGGCCGTGGCGTACCGGAGGGCACTCGGCGCGTTCGGCTGGATCCGGCAGCACCAGGTGTGGGTGATGCGGATCGGTGGTGCCATGCTCGTCCTGCTGGGTGTGCTGCTGGTGACCGGCATGTGGGGCTCGCTGGTGGCGTCGATGCAGGGGTGGATCAGCGGGTTCGAGGTGATCGTGTGATGGCCGGCCGGGGAGCGGACACGCGCCCGCCGGCACTGTCGGCCGGCGAGTTCGCGCGCTGGACCTGGCGACAGCTGACCTCCATGCGCGTGGCGTTGATGCTGCTGTTCCTGCTCGCGCTCGCCGCCATCCCCGGGTCGGTGATCCCGCAGCGCCGGGTGAACCCGCTGGACGTCGCGGATCTCGTCGAGCGCAACCCCGAGCTGGCCCGCTGGTACGACCGGCTCGGATTGTTCGACGTGTTCAACTCGCCGTGGTTCGCCGCGATCTACATCGCGCTCATGGTGTCGTTGGTCGGGTGCATCCTGCCCCGCTCGAGGGACCACTGGCGAGCCATGCGCGCCCGACCACCCCGCGCGCCCCGCCTGCTGGAGCGGATGCCCGCGTACCGGCGGTTTGTCGTGGACGCTCCGCCCGAGGCGGTCCTGGACGCGGCGCACGACGAGCTCAAGGAGCGCCGGTACCGGATCAACCCGGACGACGATTCGGTGGCCGCCGAGGCCGGGCACTTGCACG
>JASLBX010000097.1 GCA_030146385.1 Jiangellaceae bacterium
TTCGGCGGCTTCGTCCTCAATGACAATGAAATGGCCGAAACTTGAGGAGTCCGGCTACTTCAAGGCAGGAGGACGCTACACCCCAAATCTGCTCGAACTCCACCGGCAGGCGGCGAACTACCAGGGCCCCGTCCCTGATGATCCGGCAGTACTCGGCGCGATCTCGGCTCCGCTGCTGATCCTGCACGGTTCGGACACCAAGCCGTACTTCACGCGCGGCGCCCGACTCGTCGCCGACCACGTTTCCAACGCGCGGATACGAGAGACCCCCGGCGCCGGACACGCCGCCCCCCTGACCCATCCCACCACGCTCGCTGTACCACTCGCCGAGTTCCTCATGCCTGTGCAGTGATCGGCCTGACTCGCTGCACACTGGGCGCCCTGACGAGGCGAAGAGACGCTCACGGCGGTGTAGGCAAGCAACTCCTCCGCGGCCTGTTGTCGTCGCATCCAACCCGCGCCGCGCGGTTCCCGTCGCCACCCAACGCACCTTGGTTGACTGACGGCAATGAACGCGATGAGCCGGGACGAACTGTGGGCCACCATCCACGCTGAACGCGCGAGCCTCGCAGGAGACCTCGCCGGGCTCACGGACAAGCTCGCCGCCGCTGTCAGATGGGCGACGACCTCTTCCACAACCACTGCCCGCACAACGATTGCGCAGGCCGATCCCGGTTGTCGCTGCGCAGGTCGATGTCCGCGACGAGGCCAGCACAACTGCTGGACTTGACGGCCTGGTCGCGGACGTCGGTGTTCCCGACCTGGTTAACCTGTGCGGGACCATCCACGTCTGCCGGGCGCTCGTCCCGCACCTGAGGCGCGCGGGCATGGGAACCATCGTGACGACGGCCTCCGTGGCGGATCGCACCGGGGTGTTCGGCTACACCGGGTACTGCGCGTCGAAGTTTGCAGTGCTGGGGTTCAGCGAGGCCTTACGGCGAGAGCTTCGGCTGTACGGCGTGCACGCGGCAACGTTGTGACCACCCAATACACGCACGCCGGAGTTCGAGGAGGAGAACAGGACCAAACCAGCGGAGGTGCTGGCGGCAGAAGAAAAGGTCAAGACGCTCGATCCCGACGCCGTCGCGGAATACTTGCTCCGTGCGCTGCCATCCGATCCGAGGCTGGTGATCCCCGGCCTGGACAGCCGCCTGGCACATCGATTGATCCGCTGGGTCCATGGATCGCCGAAGTCAAACTCCGCCGCAAGAAGGCGGCAAGCTGAACGGGCTTGCCGTTCTGCCTCACTCAGGCGGGTCCGACGCCATGAATAGGGACGGCATGGTGACGGCTTCACGCCGTGCCCGGGGCGGTCACCCCCGGCCTCGGATGGACCTGGGTGTGACGCTGGCTAGCGCGGCCGGTGCGGAGCAGGCGGTACGACAATGCGATGCGGGCGGGGAAGATGAGCCCGAGCACGAGGGCTCGCTGAGCCAGGCCGAACCAGTCGTGCAGGGGCGCGTCCTCGGGTCCGATGAAGACCACCATGGCAGGGATGCTCACGATGATGAGGATCCCGGCGAGCCGTACGGGAACCGTCAGGCGTGACCAGTTCCGGTCCCGGGCGAGTCGGAACGAGATCACGATCAGGGCGAGCGCCGAGACGGGGAAGAACATGGCGCCGCCGACGACATGCAGACCGGGGTCGTAGGGGACTCCGGCATCGTCCATGCGGATCGGGAACGCGGCGGCCCAGAGTGTGCCGATTCCGGTCACGGCGAAAAGGGCCGGCCCGGCGATGCCGAACCTGGACGGTGCCAGCCCGTGGTGCAGACCGATCGCGAACCAGATGGTGAGCAGGCCGAACACGACGAAGTTGACGTTCTGTACCCAGCCGTGCGGCCAGGCCGCGAGGGCGCTGACGGGATGTTCGAGGGGGCTGAATCCGTCGGCAAGGAAGATCTCCTGCGCAACCCAGGTCCCGAAGAACAGGAGCGGCCCGATGATGCCAGCCCACGCTGCGCGAACCAGCCAGCGGTCTGTGGTCTGTGTGGTGGTCATCATTGCCTCCAGAAGTCGTCTTGAACACGACGCTAGGAGGCGTGCCCGGGCGCTACGAGTGGGAGTTCTCCCACGTTGCATAGCCGTGCGTCATGGCGTAGATGGCCGCTGCCGCCCGGGTGGAGACACCGATCTTGCCGTAGACCCGCTGGATGTAGTGGTCGGCCGTCTTGGCGGTCACCCCCAGCTTCCGGCCGATCTGCTTCGTGGCCAGACCCTTGGCGAGCAGGACGAGGACCTGGGACTCGCGGTCGGTGAGCCCGCCGGGTCGCTTGATCGGTCCTGGCCGGTGGCCTGCGGCGGTCAGGACCGCGGCGACCGAGTCGGGGTCCAACCGGCCGGCGTTGGCTTCTGAACGCAGGTGTCCCGCAGCCGCCTCCGGTGGCAGTGCGGCCCGATGGGCGCGCGACTCGATCTTGGTCCGATAGGCATCGGCGGCTGCCAGCAGTCGGGCCTCGGGTTCCAGTCCGGCTGCCGGTGTACCCCGGTGGTAACCGGTGCCGTCCAGCCGCTCGTGGTGACAGCCCGCCACGCGAGCGAGCGACCTCAGATACGCGGACCGGTCCAGGACCCGTTCGGTGTGGTACGGGTGCAGCCGCAACTTCTCCCAGTGGTCCGCCGACAGTCTGCCTGCGTTCTGCCACACTTCGTACGGGACGGTCACCCGACCGAGGTCGTGAATCAGCCCGGCACGGCGGACCTGCGTCACCTCCGCCTCGGCATACCCGCTCGCTTTGGCCGCTCGCCCGGCCAGATCTGCGACGGCAGCTGCATGCCCGAACAGGTGCGGTGAGACCAGGTCGGCGAAGGCACCCATCGCGGCCAGCGTCGTCTCCACGTCGGGGGCCGGGTGATGCGGGGCGGGCTCGGCTCCGAGGACGGCTTCCCAGATGGAGTCCGTTTCAGTGGCCGCCAGGTTGTCCTCGGGCGCCTCGCAGAAGGCGCGGGCCACGGCGGGGGCGAACGCGTGCCCCGAGCGCTGCTCGATCACTCGAGCGACCTGGTGGGGGTCCCGCTCAATGGCGTGGAAGACCGCATCGTGTGCCACATGGGCGACGTGGACCGCGACCGGTACCTCGTCCTTGCGGGCCCGCCGCAGCGGGCTCTTGCCGTCCCAACGCTCGGTGAGGGTGGGGAACAGACCGGTGACGTCAGCCGGCAGGCCCAGGCTGTCGCTCAACAGTCCGATGACCTCGCACATCGCTGCAAGGTGAGTCTTGTGTCCCCGGAGCCTTCCGTGGACACAAGACTCACCTTGCAGCGAT
>JASLBX010000168.1 GCA_030146385.1 Jiangellaceae bacterium
TCACAGTGCTGGCGTTCTACCTTGTCGCCGCCGTCCAGATGTGGGATCAGGCGATGGTCACCCTTGCCCTTGTACTGGTAGCGGCAGCGATAGCCGTCGCGCTGTCCGTCCCGCTAGGGATCTGGGCGGCGAAGTCGCAGGCGGTCAGCGACATCGTCCGCCCGGTGCTCGACTTTATGCAGACGATGCCACCACTCGTCTATCTGATTCCGATGGTCGCGTGGTTCGGTATCGGTGCCACTGGAGGCATCGTCGCGACGATCATCTTTGCGATGCCGCCCGGGGTGAGGTTCACCGAGCTCGCCATCCGCCAGGTGGATGCGGAGGTGGTGGAGGCCGGCCACGCGTTCGGCTCGACACCCGGACGGATCCTCCGGCAGATCCAGCTGCCACTTGCCCTGCCGACCATCATGGCGGGCATCAATCAGGTGCTCATGCTGTCACTGTCGATGGTCGTGCTGGCGGCGTTCATCGGCGCTTCCGGACTCGGTCGTGAGGTGGTGGGCGCGCTCAGCCGAGCCAACATCTCGCAAGGAGCAACCGCGGGTCTCGCAATCGTGATCTTGGCGATCTACCTGGATCGCATCGTGTCGGCACTTGCCGATCGTGCCCCGGTCGTGCGCGCGCAGCGCGTTCGCGACTAGGGCGAGGGTGAAAGAGAAGAGGAGAAGAAACACATGAAGAGGAGCAAGTGGATTCAGCTGGCGGGAGGACTCCTCTCGGCCAGCCTCGTCCTCGCCGCCTGTGGCGGCGACGATGATGACACCACCGGAGGCGACGACGCCGCTCCGGAAGAAGAGGGCGCTAACGGAATCGAGGCGCTGCCGGCGCCGAGCGCTCCGGACTACGGAGCCGACTGCAACCCGACGGATGGCGCAGCCGCCGTTCCGGACCCGGAGGGTACCGGTGACGATGAGACCGAACTCGTCCTCGGCATCTTCGAGGGATGGGACGAGTCGTACGCGTCCGCTCACCTGCTCGCGGCCGTCCTCGAGGACATGGGGTACACGGTCGACACCGGCACCGAGCTCGAGGCCGGTCTTACCTATGCGGGCGTGGCCAGCGGCGACATCGACTTCACCACGGACGGCTGGCTGCCGGTCACGCACCCCGACCTGCTTGATGAGTTCGGCGAGGACATGGAAAGCCTCGGTTGCTGGTACGACAACGCCCGCCTGACTATTGCGGTGAACGAGGACGCTCCGGTCCAGTCGCTGGCTGAGCTGGGCGACCACGCTGACGAGTTCGGCGGCCAGGTCTATGGCATCGAGCCGGGTGCCGGCCTGACCCGGATCACCGAGGAGGAGGTGTTCCCGACCTACGAGTTGGAGGAGGCCGGCTTCAGCTTCGACATTTCGTCGACGCCAGCCATGCTCGCCCAGCTGAAGGCCGCGACCGACGCAGGCGGGGACGTCGTCGTCACGCTGTGGGAGCCGCACTGGGCCTACGACGCGTTCCCCATCCGGAACCTGGAGGATCCTGAGGGCACGCTGGGCGAGACGGAGTTCATCTTCAGCTTCGCCCGTTCGGGGTTCTACGAGGACCACCCGAACGCTGCGCAGCTGGTCCGTAACTTCGTGATGACCGGTGAGGAACTCGCCGAGCTCGAGAACCTGATGTTCAGCGACGAGCACTACGCCGGCGACGACCACGAGGCCGCCGTGGCGGACTGGATCGAGGCCAACCAGGACTGGGTCGACAGCCTAAAGGCCGGCGAGCTCTGATCCGCTGAGCCGACTCCGAGCGGCTGGCTCTGTGGCACCGCGTTGTGGTGCCTGGGGCCGGCCGATGCTCGGGATCCGGCCAACGCTGACGAGGCTGGGAAGCTGCCCGCACATCTCGGGGCAGCTTCCCAGCCTCGCTCGCTTGTACCACCGGCGAGGTCACGCCTCGAGGCATGTGTGAAGAGCTGAGGGTGCTACACCGGTGAAGCGACGGCCGACCACGGGTAGGGTCGCGACATGCTCTTGTCGGACCGGGATATCAGGACCGCGATAAAGACCAAGCGGGTCGTCCTCGAGCCCTTCGACGCAGACATGGTGCAGCCGTCCAGCGTGGACGTCCGGCTCGACCGCTACTTCCGGGTGTTCGAGAACCATCGGTACCCGCACATCGATCCCGCAGAGGATCAGCCAGACCTCACCCGGCTCG
The DNA here is from genome assembly GCA_030146385.1 of Jiangellaceae bacterium. Taxonomy (GTDB): domain Bacteria; phylum Actinomycetota; class Actinomycetes; order Jiangellales; family Jiangellaceae; genus JASLBX01. The sequence continues at coordinate 2,152 of JASLBX010000168.1, forward strand.
TCGAACCCGTGGGCGACGAGCCGTTCGTGCTGCATCCGGGCGAGTTCGTACTCGCGTCCACATACGAGATCGTGACGCTCGGAGACGACATCTCCGCCCGCCTGGAGGGCAAGAGCTCGCTGGGCCGGCTGGGTCTGTTGACGCACTCCACCGCAGGGTTCATCGACGCGGGCTTCAGCGGCCACGTCACCCTGGAGCTGTCCAACGTCGCGACCCTTCCGATCAAACTCTGGCCTGGTATGAAGATCGGCCAGCTGTGCTTCTTCGCTTTGACGAGTCCGGCTGAGGAACCGTACGGGACCGGTCGTCATGGCTCGCGATACCAGGGGCAGCGGGGACCGACGCCGAGCCGGTCGTACCTGAACTTCCACCGGACTCGAGTGTGAAAGTTACTGGAAAGTAGGATTCAATTCACAGGGCTCATTGCTGCCAGCGAGCGGGCCGGGGGCCTATTCTGGGCGGCACCTGACCGACGTCGAACAGGAAGCGTATGCAGGCCGCAGCGATCGTTGTTTCCGTGACGCTCACGCTGATTGCCGTCGCGTTGGCGGCGCGGGCGGTCTCGCAGATGTTCGCGGTGATCCGGCTGGGCCAGCCTGCGTTCGAGCGGTCGAATGACCCGGTTCAGCGTACGGTGACGATGCTGCGGGAGACGGTCGGTCATACCCGGATGGTGAAGTGGACGTGGGTCGGTGTGGCGCATTGGCCCGTGTTCGCCGGGTTCATCATTTTGTTCGCGACGCTGGTTACCGCGTACGGGCAGATCTTCGACGCCGGTTTTGGGTTGCCACTGATCGGGCACTGGCTGCCGTTCGACTGGCTGGTCGAGTTGCTGGCGTGGACGATGCTGGTGAGCATCGCGGCGCTGATCGTCGTGCGGCTGGTGCGGCACCCGCAGCGGCTGGGACGCTCGTCCCGGTTCTCCGGTTCCACGATGTGGCAGGGCTACTACGTGGAGTGGACGATCGTCGGCGTTGGCCTGTGCATCGTGCTGTTGCGTGGTTTGGAGTACGCGCTCGGGCAGGGCGACCGGTGGCACTTTCCGTTGACGTTCTGGGTCGGCGAACTGTTCGGCGGTGCGTCGGTGCCGACGCTGGAGAACGGGGTCTACGCGATCGCCGGGCTCAAGATCGCGATCTCGATGGCGTGGCTGATCACGATCTCGCTGAACGTGACGATGGGCGTGGCGTGGCACCGGTTCCTGGCGTTCCCGAACATCTTCTTCAAGCGGGAGGCCGACGGCGGGCAGGCCCTGGGCGCGGGCAAGCCGCTGACGGTCAACGGCGCACCGGTCGACTTCGAGAACATCGACGAGCTGGACGAGGACGCCGCGCTTGGAGTCGGCAAGGTCGAGGACTTCACCTGGAAGGGCCTGCTGGACTTCTCCACATGCACCGAGTGCGGGCGCTGCCAGTCGCAGTGCCCGGCGTGGCACACCGGCAAGCCGCTGTCGCCAAAGCTGCTGGTGATGGGGCTGCGCGACCACGCCTACGCCAAAGCGCCGTACCTGCTCGCCGGCGGCGGCAAGGACATGATGGGCGAGGAGACCGCATCGCCCGAGCAGTTGGCCGGCGTCCCCGAGGCGGCGCTCGCCGAGGCGGAGCGGCCGCTGGTGGGCCCGGGCGAGGCCGGCGGGGTCGTCGACCCGGACGTGTTGTGGTCGTGCACCACTTGCGGCGCGTGCGTCGAGCAGTGCCCGGTGGACATCGAGCACGTCGACCACATTCTTGACCTGCGCCGCTACCAGACCCTGATCGAGACCGAGTTCCCGTCCGAGCTGAACGGGCTGTTCAAGAATCTCGAGCGCGCCGGCAACCCGTGGGGAGTGTCCGCGTCCAAGCGCATGGAGTGGGCCGCCGACCTGCCGTTCGACGTGCCACAGGTCGGTGTGGACGTCGAGTCCCTGCACGAGGTGGAGTGGCTGTTCTGGGTCGGCTGCTCCGGGGCGTTCGAGGACCGGTCGAAGAAGACCATCCAGGCGGTGGCCGAGCTGCTACACACTGCCGGTGTCTCGTTCGCCGTACTAGGAGACGGCGAGACCTGCACCGGCGACCCGGCCCGCCGGTCCGGCAACGAGTTCCTGTTCCAGCAGCTGGCGATGCAGAACGTCGAGGTACTCCGCGAGGCCAAGGCGGTGCGAGTCGTCGCGACCTGCGCGCATTGCTTCAACACCCTCAAGAACGAGTACCCCCAGCTCGGCCTCGAGCTCGAAGTCGTTCACCACACCCAGCTGCTGAACCAGCTGGTCCGTGAGGGCAAGCTGACACCGGTCGCCCCGGCCAACGGGGAAGTCGCCGGCCGCCCGGTCACCTACCACGACCCCTGCTACCTCGGCCGGCACAACAAGGTGTACGAGCCGCCACGCGAGCTCGTCGGCGCCCTGCCGGGCGTCGAGTTGCGCGAGATGCCCCGCAACTCCGACCGGTCGTTCTGCTGCGGAGCCGGCGGCGCCCGCATGTGGATGGAAGAACGCATCGGCAAGCGGATCAACACCGAACGCACCGAAGAAGCCCTCGCCACCGGCGCCGAGGCGATCGCGATCGGCTGCCCCTTCTGCCGTGTCATGCTCTCCGACGGACTCACTGAGGCCCAATCCAGAGGCCAGGGCGAAGGCGTGGAGGTGCTGGACGTCGCCCAACTACTGCTCGCCGGGGTCAAGCGCGGCAACGGCAACGTGTCGACAGGGTCTGGTACGGATGAACCGGCGCCGGCGAAGGACGATTCAGCTCCAGCGAAGGAATAGTCGGCGCGGCTGGTGATCTGAGCCCACTGTTGCAATTCCATTGCCCGTTTGGCATTTCGCAATGCGGACGAATCTGCGCTTGGGGCGAAACGTGATCAGTTGTCGCGGCTGGTGACCTGAACGCACCTTTGCAAGTCCATCACCCGGCTCGGCCGGCACCCGCCGGTCGGGCTCGCCCGCTGGTTGGGCACCGCCTTCCGGGTTGATGCGACTCCCACGCCAAGCCCTGCCGGACCTCCGGGTTGCTGCCGTCACATCCGCGCAACCGTGGGTGATGCATTCGTGCTTGCAGGGTCGACAGCCGCTGCGGCTCAGCGCACCGGGTCCAGACACAGCGTCAGTACGACGTCGTCTTGGCGCCAGCACCTCCTTGACGTGACGCTATTATGGTGTCACCATGGCGTCATGGACCTAGCGCCGTACGTCGACACTCTCAAGAGGGACCTTGCCGCCGCAGCAGAAGCGGCGTCTGATGAGGTCCGTGATGCGGCGAACCGGCTGTCGTACGCAGTCGAGCCGTCGCTGCGAATGGTGCTGCTTGAAGCGCTCGGCGTAGCAGCGGCCGAGGTCACAGAGCAACTGGCGGCGGGCGTCGTCGACGTCCGACTGCGCGGACGCGATCCGGAACTCGTCGTCAGTGAGCCCGCCACTGCCGAGCCGGAACCCGAGCACACCGAGCGCACCGAAGGAGCGGCTCCGGAAGCCGAAGAGGGAGTCGTCCGCGTATCGCTGCGCCTCCCCGAATCGGTGAAGGCCCGAGTTGAAGAGGCTGCCGCGGCCTACGGCCAGTCGGTCAACGCCTGGCTGGTACGTGCTGTGACGCAGATGTTGGACGGCCCGGGCGATCGCCCGTCTCGGCCGTCCCGCGAGACGCGGTTCATCGGCCAGCGGCTCACCGGCTGGCAGCGCTAGACCCAAACCCGGAAGGAACCTCACCATGCCCACCACTAGAAGCGACTTTGTCCGCACTTTCACGGTGTCCGAACCCCTTGACGTATCGGTCGAACTCGGCAGCGGGGAGATCGCCATCTCCGCCGGCGACATCACCAAAGCCTCGGTGTCCCTGGAGCCAGGCACGGCCGGGGATCCTGACGCGCTCGACCTCATCGCTCGGGCGCGCGTCGACCTGCGCGGCAATGCCTTGCGCATTGACGTACCGCGCCCTACCGGTTTTCGCCGGTACCCGGACGTGATCGTCACCGCCAGCGTGCCCGCCAAGAGCACCGTGGTCGCCAAGGCCGGGTCCGCCGACGTGCGGCTCGACGGTACCTACGCCGACGTGAACGTGACCTCGGGTTCGGGCGACGTCTGGGTCGACGCCGCGGCCGATGTCAAGATCAACAGCGGTAGCGGCGATGTCCGGCTCGGCTTGGTGACTGATGCCGCCGTCAAGACGGCCTCCGGCGACATCGCGATCGAACGCTGCCGCGATGCACGGCTGGAATCGGCATCGGGCGATATGCACCTCTCCGAACTCGACGGCGATGGCCAGCTGACCACGGCATCGGGCGACATCGAGCTCGGGTCCGTGGAGGGCGACGTCCGGGCCAAGACGGCATCGGGTGACGTCACGGTGAACCGGGCGTCCGCCGGGGAAGTTCAGGCCAAGACCGCCACCGGCGATGTCGCGGTAGGCGTCGCTAAGGGTACGGCAGCGCTGCTGGACTGCTCGTCGATCACCGGCCAGGTCGCATCGGAGCTGGAACCTTCCGATGAACCAGGCGACGCGGACGAGCGCCGACTGGTCGTTCAGGCACGCACCGTAAGTGGCTCGATCGTCATCCGCCGAGCTTGACCTCAACCGCACTCGAAATCCGACGCTGACTGTCAGTGCCGGCCGCTAGCTTCACCGATGGAGGAGAGACGATGCTGCCCACCCACAACAATCTTGAAATTCACATCCCTGCCATGCGGAACGCGGCGACGCGGCACGAGCTTGGTGAGCACGAACGCGTGGCCCTGGAGCTGAGACGAGCGCGCCGCTTGCAGCGCTGGGCGGGCCGCTTCGACCGGTTATCGCAACGCATGTCACGGACGGCATATCTGCGCCTCGCGAGGCTGCCGTGATGGCGCCGCTCAGGTCACCGCCTCAGTGATTGCTGCGCCCGATCGCCTCGTTCGTCTGGAATCTCACACAGCCAGCACGACCGGTGAGTGGCCGACCAGGCGGGTGCGGGGATGGAATAGGCCTATGACCGTTTACGTGGGTACCGGACCGCTCGCCCCGGCAGACGTCGTCG
>JASLBX010000174.1 GCA_030146385.1 Jiangellaceae bacterium
GCTTCTCGCGGAGCAGGAACGGGACGGCGCCGATGTGGTCCTCGTGGCCGTGTGTGAGGATCAGCGCCTCGACGTCATGGAGCCGGTCCCGGATGTAGTCGAAGTCCGGCAGGATCAGATCGACCCCTGGCTGATGGTCCTCGGGGAACAGCACCCCGCAATCGACGATCAGCAGCCGGCCATTGATCTCGAACACGGTCATGTTGCGGCCGACCTCGCCGAGCCCGCCCAGCGGGACGATACGCAACGTGCCCTCGGTCAGCGGGGGCGGTACCGACAGCTCCGGGTGCGGGTGGCTCATGCGAGGCCCGCCTCGGCAAGTGCGGTCCGCAAGGCGTCAACGTGCCCATCGGTCGCAGTCACCAGGGGCAGGCGCATCGTCCGGCTGGCGATCAAACCGGCGAGCTGGACGGCCGCCTTGGCCATGGTCGCGCCGGGCTCGCCGGACATCATGACGCCCCGGACGGCCGGGATCAGCTGGCGGTGGATCCACTGCGCCGTGGCCAGGTCGCCGGCATCGAACGCCCGGATCAGGTCCACGTACTGTGCGGCCGCCACGTGCGCGACGACGCTGATGATGCCGACCGACCCGACGGAGAGCATTGGGAGGTTCAGCGCATCGTCGCCGCAGTAGTACACAAGGTCGGTGCGGGCGATAACCTCGCTGGTCGCGAACGGGTCGCCCTTGGCGTCCTTGACCGCAACGATGCGCTCGTGCTCCGCGAGCCGGACGAGGGTGTCGGTCTGGATCGGGACGATCGACCGCGGTGGGATGTCGTACAGAATCATCGGCAGTCCGGTCGCGTCAGCCGCGGCGGTGAAGTGCTGCACCAGGCCTTCCTGGGTAGTCCGGCTGTAGTACGGCGTGACGACGAGGAGCCCGGACGCGCCCGCCTTCTCCGCCTGGCGCGCGAGATCGATCGTGTGATGGGTGTCGTACGTCCCAACGCCGGCGACGACGTGGGCCCGGTCGCCGACGGCTTCGACGACCGCGCGGATCAGCTGCTCCTTCTCCGCGTCCGACGTCGTCGGGCTCTCGCCGGTCGTGCCGCTGACGACCAGGCCGTCGCACCCGGCGTCGACCAGGTGGGACGCGAGCGATGCGGCGCCGGTCAGATCGAGGCTGCCGTCCTCGCGAAACGGAGTAACCATGGCGGTCAGGACTCGCCCGAACGGTGCCGGCCGAGTGGTGCTCTCGTCAACCATGACACGAAGGCTAGCCGACCCACCGGCTCGTCCTCTCGCGGCTGGAATGATCACGTGGCGTCCACTTGTCCCACGTTTACGCGTCTTGCAAGCCACGTAAACGTGGGGAATACGCACTTGACGTGGTCATTCTTAGGCGTCGTAGTCGAGGGAGACCTCGGGAGTGGTGGGGTGGGACTGGCAGGTCAGGACATAGCCCGAGTGCACCTCGTCATCCTCGAGCGCGTAATTGCGCTCCATGCTGACCGCCCCGTCCAGCAGCTTCGCGCGGCAGGTGCCGCACACCCCTCCCCTGCACGCAAAGGGCGCGTCGTTGCGCTCCCGCAGAACCGCCTCGAGCACGGTCTCGTCCGCGTCCTCGATCGTGACGGTGGTACGCCGGCCGTCGAGGACGACATTGACCGCGCTGCCCTCGGCCACCGGTTCGGCGACCGCGCGTGGGGCGGGCGGCACGTCCCCGACGTGGAACAGCTCGGAATGGACGTGCGCCACGTCCACCCCACGCTCCACGAGCAGCCCGCGGAGCTCGGTGACCATCGCGTACGGCCCGCACAGGAACCAGTCGTCGACCGAGTCCGGCGGCAGGAAACTGTCGAACAGCCGCCCGAGCCGGTCGCGGTCGATCCGCCCGGACGTCAGCTCGACATCCATCGCCTCGCGCGACAGGACGTGCACGAGGTGGAACCGGTCGACGTAGCGGTCCTTCAGGTCGGCGAGTTCTTCCAGGAACATGATCGAGCGGCTGGTGCGGTTCCCGTAGAGCAGCGTCACCCGGCTGGACGGTTCGGTCTCGAGCACCGCCGCAATGATCGAGTACACCGGAGTGATGCCGCTGCCGGCCGCGATCGCGACGTAGTGCTTGGCGTTCGCCGCGTCGAGATCCGGGGTGAACCGGCCGGCGGGCGTCATCACGTCCAACTCGGCCCCCGGCTTGAGCGACTCGATTGCGTAGGCCGAGAACTCGCCGCCAGGGATGCGCTTGACGGCGATGCGAAGGCGGGCCTCGCCCGGCGCGGCGCAGATCGAGTAGCTACGGCGGGTTCCGTCGCCATCCGGAAGCGCGACGTTGACGTGCTGGCCGGGCGTGAACCGGTACTCGTCGGCGAGCTCGGACGGAACGTCGAAGGTCACGGCGACGGCGTCGTCGGTGAGCCGTTCCACGTCACTGACGGTCAGCCGGTGGAAGACAGAGTGCCGCCGTGCGGTCGCTTGCGTCGACATCTACAGCGCCTTGACGTGGTCGAAGGGTTCGAGGCAGGCCCGGCAGGTCCACAACGACTTGCAGGCGGTCGAGCCGAACCGGCTGACCTCCGTCGTGTCCGGAGACCCGCACCGGGGACAACGGACGGTCAGCGCCAGCGGTACCGGCCCCTCGCCGCGCGGCCCAGGCGGCGCGATGCCGTATTCGCGCAGCGCCTCTCGGCCGGCCGGGGTGATCCAGTCGGTCGTCCAGGCCGGCGAGAGCACCATCCGCACTTCGGCGTCGTCCCAACCCTGAGCGCGGAGGCGCTCCAGGACGTCGGCCCGGATCGCGTCCATCGCCGGGCAGCCGGAGTACGTGGGGGTGATCTCGACCACGACGTGCCCGTCGGGTTCGACGCGCACATTCCGGAGAATACCGAGGTCCTCGATGGAGATCACCGGCAGCTCGGGGTCGGGCACGCGGGCCACGACCTCGCGAACCTCGGCGGCGGTGGGCATGGTCGTCACCATGATGCCCCCGGGTGTGCTCGGTGGAGGTGCTGCATCTCGGCGAGCAGGTAGCCCATCGCCTCGGTGTGAATGCCCTGCCGCCCGCCACGGCCGCGGAACCCCGGCTCGGGGACGGACAGCGTGGCCTTGCTGATCACCGGCTCGACGTACGCCACCCACGGCTCTCGGAGCTCCGCCGGATCGACAGCTACGCCTTCGGAAGCCAACCGGCCGATCAGTTCATCCGGCTCGAACACTTCGTCGACGTACGGCCAGATCTCGTCGAGCCCGGCCTGCATCCGGCGGTGGCTCTCGTCCGTCCCGTCGCCGAGCCGCAGCACCCACTGCGTGGCGTGGTCGCGGTGGTAGGCGACCTCCTTGACGGCCTTGACGGCGATCGCCGCCAGCGTGAAGTCGGACGACACCCGGAGCCGGTCGTACAGCTCGTACTGGTAGGACGCGAACACCAGCTGGCGGGCCATCGTCAAGCCGAAGTCACCGTTGGGCAGCTCAACTAGCTGGAGGTTCAGGAATTCTCGCTCATCGCGCCGGTAGGCCAGCGCGTCTTCGTCCCGGCCCATCCCCTCGGCCTCGCCCGCGTAGGCCAGCAGCGAACGGGCCTGGCCCAGCAGGTCGAGCGCGATGTTGGCCAGCGCGATGTCCTCTTCGATCTCCGGCGCGACCGCGATCCACTCCCCCAACCGGTTCGACAGGATCAACGCGTCGTCACCGAGCCGGAGCGCGTAGGTGGCGAGGTCGTTCACAGGTGACGCACCTCGTCAGGGATGTCGTAGAAGGTGGGGTGCCGGTATGCCTTGTCGCCCGCGGGGTCGAAGAACGAGTCCTTCTCGTCCGGGCTGGACGCAGTGATCGCGGCGGACGGCACAACCCAGATCGACACGCCCTCGTTGCGCCGCGTGTAGACGTCGCGGGCGTTGCGGACGGCCATCTCGGCGTCCGGTGCGTGCAGGCTGCCGACATGGATGTGCGAGAGCCCGCGCCGGCTGCGCACGAACACCTCCCACAGCGGCCAGTCACGGCGGTTCACGCAGCGACCTCCTCCTCGGAGCGCCGCTTGGCGGCGTAGGCCTCGGCGGCTTCGCGCACCCAGGCGCCGTTCTCATGCGCGGCGACCCGCCGGGCCATCCGCTGTCGGTTGCACGGGCCGTCGCCTTTGATGACCCGGAACAGCTCGTCGAAGTCGGGCTGGGTGAAGTCGTAGTGCCCGCGGTCCTCGTTCCAGCGCAGGTCGGGATCGGGCAGCGTCAACCCGAGCACCTCGGACTGCGGGACGGTCATGTCGACGAACTTCTGCCGCAACTCATCGTTGGTGAACCGCTTGATGCCCCAGCGCATGGACTGCTCGGTGTGCGTGGACGCAACGTCCGGCGGGCCGAACATGGCCAGGCTGGGGTACCACCAGCGGTCAACGGCGTCCTGGGCCATCGCCTTCTGTGCCTCGGTGCCACGGCTCAGCGTGAGCAGCAACTCGAACCCCTGGCGCTGGTGGAACGACTCCTCCTTGCAGATGCGGACCATCGCCCGTGCGTACGGCCCGTACGAGCACCGGCACAGCGGCACCTGGTTGGTGATGGCCGCTCCGTCGACCAGCCAGCCGATGGCGCCGATGTCGGCCCAGGTCAGCGTCGGGTAATTGAAGATCGACGAGTACTTCTGCTTGCCGCTGTGAAGGAGGTCCAGCAGTTCGTCCCTGGACACGCCGAGGGTCTCGACCGCCGAGTACAGGTACATGCCGTGGCCGGCCTCGTCCTGCACCTTGGCCATCAGGATGGCCTTGCGCTTCAGGCTCGGCGCCCGAGTGATCCAGTTGCCTTCCGGTTGCATGCCGATGATCTCGGAGTGCGCGTGCTGGGCGACCTGCCGAACCAGCGTGCGCCGGTACTTCTCGGGCATCCAGTCTCGGGGCTCGATGCGCCCGTCGGCGTCGATGATCGCGTTGAAGTCCGCCTCGCGAGCGTCTACAGCCTGCGTGGTCTCCATACCTTGAGCTTAGGCACTCGATGTAACACCTGTCCAGCAGACTTGCGTGGAACGTGTCACACGCGCCGTGTATATGGCGAATGTAACGATTGGTGGCTATGCATATGTGATGCCTGTATGAGATAGCTGGCGGCCCACACGGGCGACGTCGCAGGCACCGACCGGTGGTGTGACATGCTGGCCACCGTGGGCCAGCCCGACGACTATCCCACCGCCGACCGCAGCGTCCGGGTCGCCTGGGCCGACGACGCGATCGCGATCGGAGCGGTCCAGGCCCGCGCCTGGCGCGAGACGTACGCGTCCGTTCTGCCCGACGATCTGCTCGGCGAGATCGACTCCGCCGCGATCGCCGAGCAGTGGCGGACGGCGATCACTACTCCTCCGACGGCCAAGCACCGGGTGCTCGTGGCGCTCGAGCGCAATACGGTTGCCGGCTTCGCCGCAACGGCGCCGTCGGAGGATCCCGACGCCGATCCGACCGACGGCGAGATCGTGGCGTTCCACGTCGACCCTGGAGCTTTCGGGGCCGGCCACGGCTCGCGCCTGCTCGCCGCCGCCGTCGACACACTGCGCGCCGACGGGTTCGCCCGTGGCCGGATCTGGGTCGTCGTCAGGGACGATGCCCTGCGGGCCTTCGTGGAGTCCGCCGGCTGGGCTCCCGACGGTGCGCACCGCGAGCTCGACCTGACCGGTGACGGCACCGCGCGGCTGCGGCAGGTTCGGTTGCATACTGATCTGTCGTGACGTTCACCGGCATTCCGATCGCTGCCCTTGACTTCTACGAAGGCCTCGAGGCGGACAACTCCAAGACGTACTGGAGCCAGCACAAGGACATCTACCTCGCGTCAGTACGGGCGCCTGTAACCGCCTTGGCCGAGGCGCTCTCGGCGGAGTTCGGCGACGTGTACCTGTTTCGCCCGTACCGCGACCTGCGGTTCTCCCGCGACAAGCGGCCGTACAAGGAGCATCAAGGTGCAACCGTCGGCCCGCACTACTTCCACGTGGACGCCGCTGGCCTGTTCGCGGCGACGGGCTACTACCAGATGAGTCCGGACCAGGTGGCGCGGTACCGCGAGGCGGTGGATGAGGAGTCGGCTGGCTCGGCGTTGGAGACGGCCGTCGTCCGGCTGCGTGCGGACGGATACGAGGTGGGCGGCGAGCAACTGAAGACAAAGCCGCGCGACTACCCCGCCAACCATCCCCGGATCGAGCTGCTGCGGCACAAGGCTCTGGTCGCCTGGACCTCGTTCGGCTCGCCTGGCTGGCTGACCACGCCCGAGGCGGCCGAACGCGTCGCCGCCGTATGGCGCGACATGGCCCCACTTCAGAACTGGCTGGACGACCACGTCGGCCCACCGCGGGTAACCTGATCGCCCTTTGGTCACCTGATCGCCGGCCCGTTGACGATCAGGTGAGGTGGAGTAGATGTCGGTGCAGATC
>JASLBX010000188.1 GCA_030146385.1 Jiangellaceae bacterium
GCCATCCCCGGTTCCACGTCCACTTCACCCCGACCGGATCGTCCTGGGTCAACCAGGTCGAGCGGTGGTTCGGCGTAATCACCGACAAACTCATCCGCCGCGGCGTGCACACCAGCGTCCACGCACTCGAGACCGAGATCCGTGAATGGATCAACAACTGGAACGACAACCCGCGCCCGTTCGTGTGGACCAAGACCGCCGACGAGATCCTCAACTCCCTAACAAAATATCTCGCACGGATTTCTGGCGCAGGACACTAGGTATCAGCGGGCCACGTCAGCACTCTGCCTGGTGGAAGTCCAGCCCCGGCAGGGGGTGCGCGATGACTCGACGGCTGGCGATCTGTGCAGCGGCCCTGATGGCGCTTGTGACCATGACCGCGTGTGGCGGTACCGACCCATCGGCTGATCCATCGAATGGCCCTTCCAGCCCCACCGCAACGTCGACCGGCGGCGGAGATCCCGACAACACTGCTGGACCATCCCAACGCCGACAAAGGGCAGCGACGGCGGCGACGATGGCTTCGCTTACATGCCTTGGGGACCTGGCGACCCACCGATTCCTGGCCAGTACGCGACCATGGCCGCCTCAGGAAGCGAAGCGCCGAATTGCGGCGGTCTTGCCAACGAACTTCCTGAGGGCACGTTCTGGCAAATCGCACTCGGCGTTTGCCGAGCCATCGTGGACGGCGCCGACTGGCCATCGACAACGACTGTGCCGGCCGCCCCACAGGGGGCCAACGACTACGAAACGTGCCTGAACGAGGAGCTCGCCGCGATGCTCCAACGGGCACTTAGCTGGCATGCGGAAAACCCGGGAAGACAACCGAAGGTGGATTACCCCGAGGGCAACAGCACATCACCGTGCCAGGCACGTATTTACAAGGTACGCGTGCTCAGTGCAGAAGATTCCAACCTCGGCGCACTGCCTGGGGAAGTCCCCGTGGCCATCACCGGCAGCGCCATGGACGGATCCCTATCGATAGCAGTGGACGGAATCAAGGTTGATTGGGACTTCCGCGAAGAGCTCCCTAATGGGGGCATCACCAGAGTCATCGCGTTTGTGCCACTTGCCGAGGAACCGCGTACGGCGACGATCGAGATCACGACGGACCGCGGTCCGATGGAGGCCACAGTAGAGCTACCCGGCAGTGGGGCGAGCCCATCGCCGACCGATGTGACGACGAAGACCGATCCGCCGACGACCGACCCACCCGAAACCGAATCACAGGCGACGCAGCCGCCGGACGAGTGAGGATAAATCCCATGCGCCCAGGTCGTGGTGTGACGGCTCGGCGCCGGCTCGCGGGCGCAGCGATCCGGAACGGGAGGGCACCGACGTCCAGCCCGCCACCAGCGCAGGGGGTGACGCGGCAAGACGTGTTCTCCGTACTTGGGGGCTTGGGTGCGATCCTCACGCTGTTCACCGCCGTCATGTTCTACTTCGGCTGGCGTCGCAGCGATGTGCAGTCCCGCGCGATGGGCATCGACGTCAGCCTGTTCGGGTTCTCGACGCAGGACTATGTGCTGCGGAGCATCAGCTCGCTCTACCTCCCAATCCTCGCCCTGCTGTTCATGGGGCTCGCGTGGGTCTGGCTGCACCTACGCGTTCTACGCGTGCTCGACTCCCCTGATCTGGCGTCGAGAGGTCGTCCTTCAACGATCGCGGCGCGGGCATCACTCTCCATTACCGTCATTGGGGTTGCGCTCGCTGCGAGCTGCCTGCTGTTCGTGGTCGCCGCGGGCATGCCGCGCCGTCCAGGAGTCGTCGCCTGGTTGGCCAACCAGCTGGCCGGCAAGCAGTGGGTGGTGCCGCTGGTGCTTGTCGCCGCGACGCTGGCTGCCTTGTATGCGTGGTGGTTCCACCGCCAACTGCGCCCGAGTCGCGTGAACGTCAGCTCGGCCTGGCACAAGACGCTGCCGGCAATCCTCGTCGCCGGCACGATCGTCCTGGGCGGCTTCTGGATGCTCGAGGAGTACGCCGGAGCAGTCGGACGTGGCAACGCGCTGCAGGTCACGGCGAGCGTTGACCAGTTGGCCCGCACAGTCGTCATCAGCCCGACGCCGCTCGGCATCGATGCACCCGGAGTCGAAGAGGCGCGCATCGGCGACGCTGACAGCCCGAGCGTCCGTTACCGTACGACTGGCCTACGGCTACTCGCGAGATCGGGCAGCAAGGTGCTGCTGGTCCACGACGGGTGGACGCCAGATACCGGCACCGTTGTCGTGCTTGCAGACAGCGACGACCTGGGTTGGCAGTTCTCCAGCTGACCGGACAAGCCAGCCAAGCGACTCTCAACCGCTCGCCCGGACGACTGCGGCGACGTCGAACCGCTCGCCGGTCATCCGCTCCGAGTACGTCCAGAGATGCTGTCCGGCCCTGCCGGGACGGCCAAGGGCTGGACGCCGAACAGGCGCCCCGAAGGTGAACCATTGCGGTCCGTACAGCTCGCCGCCTTGCGCGGCCGGATCGGTGGCGGCGCGCAACAGGACGAGTGCTCCGCGATCTGGAGCCATACCCGTTCTACTGGCCGTTGCTGCCCAGAACCGCTGGAAGGCACCACCACCGGTTTCCCGGACGCTCCGCTTCTGAAGGTCGGTGTGCGCCAGCCCAGGATGAGCCGCGACGCTGCGGACTCCGGCGCCCGCAGCCTCCAGCCGATGCTGGAGTTCCATCGCGAACTGAAGGTTCGCCAGCTTGGCCCGGCCGTAGGCAGTCCACGGCTCGTACAGCTTCGGCGTTGGCGGATCCTGCGGACGGA
>JASLBX010000193.1 GCA_030146385.1 Jiangellaceae bacterium
GGGACGCCCGGCCATGGCGACAATGCACTGATCGTCCCGGTCCGTCGAGGCGGCGAACCGCTCGTGCTGAAAGTGAGCTGGCCGGACGAGCAGGTGGCCGAGCAGGCGAGCGCGCTGTGGCTCTGGGATGCGCAGGGCACCGTCCGGCTGGTCGATACCGACATCGACGTGGGTGCACTGCTGCTCGAGCGCCTCGACGACAGCCTCGCGCTAGGGCACCTGCCAATCGAGCACGCGGCTCCACTCATCGGAGGGATTCTGCGCCGCCTGGCTCGTCCAGCACCCGGCGGCTACCGCACCACGGCCGACGTGGCCGCCGCACTCCGGGCGTCGCTGCATGAGCGATGGCTAGCCGTAGGCCGGCCATTCGCCCGCCGAACACTTGACGCCGCAGTTGATCTGGCTGGTGAGCTGTCCGCCGGCGCGCCGGAAGTCCTCGTCGACCACAACCTCCACTACGGGCAGGTGCTCCGCGCCGACCGGGAACCGTGGCTAGTGATAGGCCCGCGCGTGCTCGTGGGCGACCTCGAGTACCCGTGCGGGCAGCTGCTGTGGACCCGTCTCGACGAGCTGGACAGTGATCGCACCGTGCACTGGTGCCTCGACGCTATCGCCGACGCCGCCAGACTTGACCGGGAAAAAGCAGCCGCGTGGGCCGTGCTCCGCGCCGTGGACTACTGGCTCTGGGGCCTTGCGGCAGGGTTCACCGAGGACCCGGTGCGCTGCCAGCGCATCGCATGGACACTGCTGTGAAGCGCACGCCGTTTCAGGTCGATGGCCGCGCTGCCGGCGGACGCTACATCGGACGGGAACCCGCAGCAGGTGCCGTGGCGAGGTTGGGCTGGGATTTGGGGTGATGACGAAATCGTCCATCATGGGGCGACTAGGTCACGGGCAGCGGAAGGCACACGCGATCAATACTGCCGGTCTGTCAGCGCCTCCGTCAGCAGTGCCACCAGCGCCTCGAGTTGGACGTCGGCGGAGGAGGCGACCTCTTGGCCGGAGCCGTCGAGCGCGCGCGCAGCCAGACCGGCCTTGGAGTCGATCAGCTCGGCGATCTTGGCGTCGATCGTCTGGGCGGCGATGATCCGCCAGGCGGTGACGGGTTCGGTCTGCCCGATCCGGTGGACCCGGTCGATGGCCTGGGTTTGCTCGGCGTTGGTCCATGAGAGTTCGGCGAGTACGACGTTGCTCGCGACCTGCAGGTTCAGGCCCACGCCGGCGGCGGTCAGGGAGCAGACCACAATCGCCACGTCGGGGTCGTTCACGAACGCGTCAATATTGCGCTGGCGTACCGCGGGGGGCTGGTCGCCGCGGACCGAGGCGTAGCGAATGCCTCGTGACTCCAACAGCGCGGAGGCCGAGTCCATTACGTCGATGTGCTTGGCGAAGAACACCACCTTGCCGGCGTTACGGGCCAACTGGGCGGCGTAGTCGGCGGCCAGGGTGGCCTTGGCGTGACCGATTCGGCGGACCATCGCGAAGACGTTTTCGCCCGAGGATGACTCCGCCGCGTCCGAGAGCTCCCAGCCGGCGACCCCCCGTACGAGCTCCTGATCGATGCCCTCGATGGTCTCGCCGGACCGTTCCGCGCGGGCGGCGACGGCGGCGTCGTATCGCTGGACCAGCCGCAGCGCGAGCTCCCGCTCGGCCTCGCGGATGGAGCGGGCGGCGGCGGGGTCGAGCTCGACGGGCAGGTCGGCGATCCGCCTGGCCGGGATCTCGCTGGCCACGTCGCGCTTGCGCCGCCGGACGATGCCGAGGTCAATGACGGCCTGGCGTGCCGCCGGGTAGAAGCCGCGGTCGAGGGGTGTCAGACCGGTCTCCTCCAGTGCCCTCATCAGCAGCGGCCCGGGCTTGTTCTCCCCGATCCAGCCGAGGAACTGCCAGATCGCGCGGAAGTCGCCGATGTCGTTGATCAGCGGGGTACCGGTTAGCGCCATCATCAGCGGCCGCGCGACCCGCTGCCGGATCCGGTCGGCGATCTCGAGGACGTGCTGGGAGCGCTGGGACTTCTTGTTCTTGATGAAGTGCGCCTCGTCGACCACCATGCCGCGGAAGCCGTGCGTGGCGATCCAGCCAACGTGGCGGTCCAGCACCTCGTAGTTGACGACGACGATGTCGGCGAACCCGTCAATCTCCTCGCCGCTGCCGTGGATCACGGTGACACTACGCGAGGGCGTCCAGCGGGCAGCCTCACGTGCCCAGTTCGTCTTGACCACACTGGGCACCACGCACAGCAGCGGGTAGGCGCCCGCGGCCTGCGCGGCCAGCAGCGCCTGGGCGGTCTTGCCCAGTCCGGGCTCGTCGGCCAGCAGGAACGTTCGGTGTCCGCGGGCCGCAGCGGTGAGCAGACGAGCCTGGTGTGGCATCAGCTCGAGTCCGGGCGGCAGCCGCACCGACGAGGCCGGTTTGGGCAGGTCCATACACGACGGCACGCCGGGTGTGGCGTTCTCGAACGAGCTGAGCAACGGCTGGATCAGCTCCCAGCCGGCGAGGCGCAACTCCTGATCGCGGCGCTGGTTGGCTTCGGTGAAGTCGGGCGCCAGGAACGGGTTGGCCAGTTGCGCGGCGACCACCGACTGCGGCACGACCTGCCGTTCGCTGCGGAGGGCAGCCGTGGCTGGCCGGGGCCGCTCGACCTCCGGGTCTGGGGTCAGCCCGCCGGCGATCTGCATGTCCCGCTTGAGCCTTCGCGCCGAGTCGCTGACCTCGGCGTCCTCGTCGAGGAGGGCGAACAGCGACGGATCGCGGGCCGCGATCTGCGCAAGGATCGTTGCGATCCCGTCCAGCCGCCTCAGCTGCGCGTCGCGTTGCGCGTCCGTCACAGACGCGTCGGCCCTCACCCGCGCCCGCTCCTCGCGCGCCAGCAGCGCGATGACCTGGAACTTCGTCCGCTCCACCTGCCCGCGCTGCATGCGGTTCTCGACATCGCGGACTGCCATGGCGAGAACCGGCAAGATCCCGTCGTTGTCGCGGACACGGCCCTGCCCGCGCTGGGCTGTCCCGGTCACCCCGGAACCACGCTGGCGCTGTGCCAACCGACTCTCCTTATGCGTTTCACAGATCGATCGGGCTCGAGGCCCGGGCCTCCTGGGTACTGAGCCCGCGACGCCCCGTCCCGGCCGTCGAATGACTTGGCACCCCTGACGAGGCGCGTCCCGCACACTCGGAACCCACGCGCATTTCTCAGCGCGACGCACCGACCCCACGCAGCGATCCGGCTAGAACCGGAGGCTGCCGGGCTGAGAAGAACACCCTTCCGAGAAGCACACTCGGCGAGTCAGTGCTAGCTCCATGGTACCCGCAGCCGCAGGTCTGCGGACAACGCTAACGTACCCATGGCCGAATCCTGCCAGAGCTCATCAGGGAATACTCGCTCATCCCGGCATCTATCAGTTGCCCCTAATAGGTGCCGGCCTCCAGATGGGCGCGGTAGAACCGGCTTCCCGGACGATCTTGGTTGTCCATGCCTACAGGGTGACGTACGAACGCGCGCTTTGCCGCTGACGTGGCCACTTTGGAGGCAATTGTCGCCGTGGTGAGGTTACGAGTGGCGAGGGGAGGTGCCCGGGCCGTTCACTGGACCAGTCGGTAGAAGCGCCAGTAGTCGGTGTCGATTGGCAGAATCTGCACGTCACGGAACCCTGCCTGGAGGGCGTACTTGCGTAGCACCGGGGGACGCATGACGGCTCCGGTGGCTGCGGTTTGGAGGTCTGCCATGGCGCCGGGGAGGCAGGAGACCACGCTCCAGGCGTACTCGGTTCGTTCGCGCGGCGAGGCGGGTGCGGTGAACTCCTCATTGACCAAGCCGTCGGCCACGAGCACAGCGCCGTTGTCGGCGAGCGCGTCTCGGGCAGCGCGGAGCGCGTCGACCGGCCGCGACATGTCGTGTAGGGCCTCGAAGATCGTCACCAGGTCATATCCGCCCGCCCGGCTGAGCGTGGCGGCATCGGCGACCGAGAATGTCACCCGATCAGCCACACCGGTCCGCTCGGCGTTCTGGCGGGCGGCGGTGATGGCGTCGCGGTCGAGGTCCACGCCGTCGACGTGGATGCTGGGGTAGGCGTGGGCCATGGCGATGCTGGACCAGCCAGTGCCGCACGCCACGTCGGCGACTCGGGCGGGCGGTTCGGCCCGAAGCCGGGCGTCGATGTCGACAATCGCCGGTAGCCAGGCGCGGCCGAGCAGGTTGATGAACCGGGCCCGGTTGGGCTCTGCCCGTCCCTCCGGTTCCCATGGCAGCGGCGGCGGCGCGTTCCCGACCCGGAACGCCTCCACCAACTCGGCAAGCCGGCGCCCGGCGCGGACGATGTCGACGCCGGTGTGAGCCTCGTAGCGGACGTCGTCGGGATCGGCGAGCACGGGGATGTGCTCCGGTGGCAATCGGTACCGCGTCGCCAGCGGGTCCGCCTGCGGGTCGTCGACATCGATAAACCCGCCCGCGGCCTGCTGCTCGAGCCACTCGCGCGCGTAACGCTCGGCCGTCCCGGTGCGCTCGGCCAGCTGCGCCGAGGTGGCCGGGCCTCCGCCTGCCAGCGCCCGATACAGCCCCAGTCGCTCCCCCAGGTAGACGGTGTACAGCTCCAACGCCGCCACCGCACTGCCGAAGATCCGCTCACGCAGGGCCTCGGTCGGGTTCATCCCGGGGCCCGAATCCACCGAGACACCCCCCGCGTCGAAGGGCTCAGATCCGCCTTTGGACATCACCGCCACCTTCCGATACTGCGGTCGGCCGCCCAACGTGCCGCCCAGTTGACTAAATCGCG
>JASLBX010000203.1 GCA_030146385.1 Jiangellaceae bacterium
AGACGACGTAGGCGGGGAGGATGTAAAGATAGGCCACCCGGCGCGGCTCCCCGGGAGCCCGGCCAGTGCCGGACTCCCGGGGCAGCGTGGTCGCCGCGACCGGGCGCGACGCGGCGGCGGTCGTCACCCGCCGACGAAGCTGCTGTACTCGTCCTGCAGGCGCTGCAGGAACGCGTGCGGCTCAACTTGACCGGCGAGCAGCTCCTGGATCGCTGCGGCGATCGTGTCGTAGAACGTCGGTGTCGCCCAGTCCAGGTACGGGACGACGCCGTCATCGGCCGTGACGGTCTCCCAGGCCGCGAAGACGTCGGCCTGAGCCTGGCTCTGGGTCTGCTGCGACCCCGCGTCGACGGACGGGAACATGCCCTGCTCGCTGACGAGCTGCATCGCCTCCGGGCTCGTGATGAAGTCCAGGTAGAGCGCAGCGGCGTCGGGGTTCTCGGCAGCCGAGGTGATCGCGAACGGAAGGGACGTCGCACCGGTCGCTACGTTCGGCTGGCCCTCGCTCGGCGGCGGCAGCATGAACCCGAGGTCGTCGCCCATCGCGTCGACCAGGTCGGCAAGCAGCCACGTGCCCGCGATGAGGAACACGCCGTTGCCCTCGGCAAAGTCGGCCCAGATGGCGTCGTAGTCGGCTCCGCTGAATCCGTCGTTGAAGTAGCCGGCCTCGACCATCGAGACGATCTCCTCGGCTGCCGCGAGGTTCTCGGCGCTCGTCCAGTCCGCACCGGCCGTGCCGAAGCCGAGGTGGCGGATGTCGTCTGGTGGGACGTGACGGTTCATCACCGCGCCGTACACGTGGATGCCGGGCCACTGGTCGATGTTGCCGAACGGAAGCCCGACCTCGCCGGCCTCGGTGGCGGTCTCGACGGCGGCCATGAACTCTTCCCAGGTCTGCGGTACGCCAATGCCGAGCTCATCCAGCTTGGCCTGGTTGTAGAACACGCCGACGAGTTCTCCCTGCTGGGCCAGGCCGTACAGGCTGCCTTCGCCGAACGTCACGCCGTCGGGCGTGTAGCTCGCCGTTGCCCGGACCGACTCCGGGAACCGCTCGGTCCAGCCGTACTGGGCGGCGTAGTCGTCCAGCGGGACGAGCAGGTCGGCCTCGACGAACGAGCCCATGATCGAGCGGCCGTTGTTGGCCTGCACCACGTCGGGCGCGTCGTCCCCGGTGAGCGCGAGCGGGAGAGTGGTCTGCAAGTCTTCGAACGACCGTGACACGCGGTCGATGGTGATGTTGGGGCGTTCCTCCATGAAGGCGGCGTTGAGCTGCTCCATGACCTCGTTCTGACCACCGCGGACCTCCTGGTCCCAGACGATGAGCGTGACCTCCTCGTCGACCTCGGCGGGCTCCCCGGTCGCCTGCGGTGTCTCGTCGCCGCTGCCCGACTCGTCGCCGTCGCCGCCGGGCGCACAGGCCACGGCGAGCAGGCTGACGAGGCCGGCGCCAAGCGCCGCGCGGTGGAGTATCCGAGCCATTGAGTGTCCTCCCTATTCGTTAACCCGCGGCCGCAGCCGCCTGGAGTCGTGCGCTTACCGGTGCTCCGGCCGAAGCCCGATAGTCGCAGGTGCGCGCACTACGGGCTTGGGCGCTCCGGCCGGAAGCAGATCGGTAAGGAAGCCGTACGCCTTCCCCAACTGAGAATCGGCTGCTCCGGATTCCGACCACCACGCCGCGATGTCCGCCCAACCCGGAGCCGAAAGCGACCCGCCGAAGTGCCGCACGGACAGGCCCGCGCACAGCACCGCGAACCGCAGCCGGTACTCCAATGGCCAGCCGGCCAGAGTTCCGGTGGCGAAAGCGGCCACGAACACATCGCCGGCGCCGGTCGGGTCGAGCGCGTCGGTGGCCAAGCCTGGGACGCGCACCGTCTCGCCGGTCGTCTGGTCGGCGGCGATCGCGCCGTCCGGACCCAGCGTGACCACGGGGATCGGCACGTGCTCGGCGAGCGCGGACAGGGCCTGGTCGGGACTGTCCGTGCGGGTATAGGCCATGGCCTCAGCCGAGTTCGGGAGAAAGACGTCGACCTCCTCGAGCTGCCGAAGCGTGGCCTCCGACCAAGCCTCTGACGGATCCCATCCCACGTCGCCGAAGACCACGGCGCCGGCCTCGCGGGCCAGGTTTGGCCAGATCTCAGGTTCGGCCCCCAGCGACCGGACCACCGCGCGGCACGAATCCGGCGTCCCGATGAACTCGTCGAACGGTACCGGCGAGGGATGGCCGTGCGTCACCAGCGCCCGGTCGCGCTCGTACGCCATCGAGATCGTGACCGGCGAGTGCCACCCGCGGAAGCGCCTGGAGTGGGACAGGTCGATGCCCTCTTCCTCCTCGAGGATCTGCCAGCAGAAATCGCCGTAGGCATCGGCCCCGAACGGCGCGGCGAGAGACGTCCGGAGCCCTAGCCGGCTCAGCGCGACGGCGACATTGGCCACGCCGCCAGGGCACGAGCCCATGCCCTCGGACCAGATCTCCCGGCCCAGCGCCGGCGGCGTCGGCAGGCCGGTGAAGATGATGTCGAGGAACACCCGGCCCGCGCAGAGCACGTCGTGGGCCGGAGAGCGAGCGCTGCGGCTGGCGCCGAGCGGGTCAAGACCGAGCGAGCGGTCGGAGTCGTCGCCCAGCGCAGGCCGGCCGACGCCTTCTGCGGCGGCGGAGGCCGTCGTCGCGCTGGCGGGCCGGTCGGCAGCTCCGGGCGATGGGCTGCTGTTCACGCCTAGGTCCCCCTCAAGCTTCCGCTCGTGGTGAGCGATCCTGAATATAGTTGAGCGCATCAGTGGTTGTCGACCATCTTAGGGCCGACTGAGACCCTAATGTTACCGATTTACTGCGCAGAAACGCTCACGGTGGTGAGCGCTTTCGATGCTAATGTGTTGCCATGTTTGCGGAACAGCGGCGGCAGGAGATCCTCAAGATGCTCCGCGCCGAGGGGGCACTGTCGGCACGGGCAGTCGCTGAACGCCTGGGGGTAAGCCTCGCGACCGTCCGGCGCGACATGTCGATGCTGCACGGGGACGGTCGGCTGCACCGGGTGCATGGCGGCGCAATGCTCGGGGAGGCCACGGAGCCGTCGTTCGAGGACGTCGCCGTCACGCACCCGGAGGCCAAAGACCGGCTGGCGCGCCGCGCGGCCACGCTTGTTCCGGACGGAGCTGTGGTGCTGTGCGACATCGGCACGTCGGTGCACCATGTGGCTGCGCACCTGCACGGCCGCCCGATCACCGTCGTCACCAACAGCCTGGCCGTCTACGAGGAGCTTAAGGACGATGAGGCCATCGACCTGGTCCTGCTCGGCGGGCAGGTGCGGCGCAACTACCGGTCGATGGTGGGCTTTCTCACCGAGCAGGCGCTGGAACAGGTTCACGCCGACCTGCTTTTCCT
>JASLBX010000228.1 GCA_030146385.1 Jiangellaceae bacterium
CGCACGGGGTGTTCTCAAGGATCGCGTCGGGGTCCGGTGCGTCCACGGCGGGCGCACTGGGCAGCGGCGGGAAGACCGGCCACGGGTACGAGCCGCGGAACACGATCGGGCCCTCGTTCGACCTCTGGAAGCGGATCGCATCGGTGATCGTGTTCTGGATCAACGGAAGGCTGTCGCGGTGGTACTCGAGCACCCTTCTGATGATCCACATCTGGCCGTACGTCCGGCGATTCTGGTTTTCCGCAGCACTGGCGTTGGGCCGGGTGGCACCGGCGGCGGAGCGGTTCTCCGACAGCAGCCCCACGATGTTCTTGAGGCCCAGTCCCACCGCTTTCATTGCATGAAATGACGGTTCAGGGCGTGATGCCCGGGAAGCTAACTCGGACGACCGCACCCGTCAAGGCCCAAATCCGAGTGCAGTGGCAAGTTGCGGCAGAAGTGCCCGAGCATCGCCGGCGAAGTAGGTTCAGCCGAGGGAGCGCGCCGCGACGGCAGCGTCGATCTGGGTGTCGCCGGAGATGACCTCGAAGATCTGGCCGCCGGTGCTCGGATTGTCGAGCAGCGCGACGAGCACAGCTGCGACATCCTCGCGCGGAATGCTCCCCGGTCCGGTGGAGTCCGCGATCGTCACCCGCCCGGTTCCTGGGTCATTGGTGAGCCGGCCCGGCCTGACGATCGTAGGGTTCAGCGCTGTGCGGACGATCACTGCGTCGTCCGCGGCGGCCTTGGCCTGTAGGTAGGCCTGGAAGACTGGATCTCCGCCCTCGTCGTTCTGGTATCGGTGAGGATCCCTGGCCGAGATAAGCAGATAGCGGCCCACCCCGGCGGCCTCTGCGGCATCAGCCAGCAGGATTGCGGCGTCGCGGTCGACGGTCTCCTTGCGTGCGATGCCGCTGCCCGGCCCCGCTCCTGCGGCGAACACCACGGCGTTGGCGCCGACCAAGTGGGTCGCCACCTGTTCCACCGTTGCCTTCTCCAGGTCCACGATCAATGGCTCGGCGGCCGCCTGCTCGAGGTCCGGGGCCTGGGCCGAATTCCTGATGAGCCCGGCCACCGAGTCGCCGCGATCAGACAGCATCCGTTCGAGGATGAGAGCGATCTTGCCGTGTCCACCGGCGATGACGACTTGCATCAGACTGCGAAGACCTGAGAGTCGTCGGCGAACGCCTTGAACTCCATGGCGTTGCCGGCCGGGTCAAGCAGGAACATCGTCCACTGCTCGCCGGGCTGACCCTCGAAGCGCACGTACGGCTCGATGACGAACTCGGTACCCGCGGCGCGCAACCGGTCGGCGAGCTTGTGGAATTCGGGGATCGTGAGGATCAGGCCGAAGTGCGGGACCGGCACGTCGTGGCCGTCGACGGGGTTCTGAACCTGCTGGGTACGCCCCGATGCCACGTGGGTGACGACCTGGTGGCCGTGCAGGTTCCAGTCGATCCACGCATCGGCGCTGCGACCCTGCTCCAGTCCAAGCACCTCGCCGTAGAAGTGCCGTGCGGCATCGAGGTCATCGACCGGCACAGCCAAGTGAAACCGCGGGATCGGGGACTCAAGAACGGTCATGGACATCTACCTCTTTCCTGAAGGGAGACCTAGCGCGTTACCGGGTGAGAGCCTGTTGCGCAGCACATTGCTTCGTTGTGCCACCGTAACGACTCTGTCCTTGGCGGGCGCGGCCGAGCCAGGCCCCGCGTTGATGATGGTCGAATCGTGGTAGACCAGCGCTCGGTACCACGATTCGCCGTGATCAACGCGGGGGAAGGGTGGCAACAACATCAAGCGAGGAGTGGACGACGTGCGAACGGCAGCGGAGAAGGCCGAGATCCGAACCCGGTTCGAGGCAGTAGACACGTCGAACGTCGCCGACGTGCTTGACCGGCTCGGCCGGCCGGATCAGGGGCTGGCCCCGGAGTTCGCCGCGCTGAGCGGAAGTCGCGTCGCCGGCTGGGCCTACACGCTGCGCGGCCAGATGCGTCCCTACGACGGCTCCGGAGACCCCGCGAAGATGGAGGCCTGCGAGGGCGTCGGCCCGGACGAGATCACCGTCTGGGCTGGTGACGGCCAGGGCGTGTGCTACTTCGGTGAGCTGATCGCCCTGGGGATGCGGGAACGCGGCTGCGTCGGCGGCATCGTCGACGGCGGCGTCCGCGACCTGCGCTGGCTGCGGGAGCACGGTTTCCCGGTGTTCGCCCGGTACCGCACACCGGTGCAATCCATCGGACGGTGGTCAGTCACCGACTGGCAGGAGCCGGTATACCTCCGCGGCGCGACCAGCCGGTGGGTACGGGTCAGCCCTGGCGACTTCGTGCTCGGGGACGAGGATGGCGCCATCGTCGTACCTGGAGCGGTGGTCGACGAAGTGCTGGCCACGGCCGAAGAGCTGACCGCGACGGAAGTCGCAGTGCGCGCCGCGCTCCGCGACGGACTGACCCTCTCCGAATGCCTAGCGAGGTTCGGCCATGTCTGACGGGATGGTCGTCACAAGCCACCCCCTTGCGGTGCAGGCGGGTCGAGCGGTCCTCGCCAAGGGCGGCTCAGCGACGGACGCGGCGGTAGCGGCCGCGGCGGTGCTCGCTGTGGTCGACCCGCGCTCCACGGGACTGGGCGGAGACCTGTTCGCCATGAATTGGTCGGCCGGTGATCCGGCGCCGACAGCGCTGGCGTCGGCCGGAGTCGCAGCGTCCGGCCTGACGGTCGACGCACTGCGGACAGCAGGCTTCACTGCGATGCCGCGCCAAGGGCCGTGGGCGGTCACGGTGCCTGGTGCACCCGGTGGATGG
>JASLBX010000265.1 GCA_030146385.1 Jiangellaceae bacterium
GAGTTCGGGGTCGACGCGGACGCTTGCCGCCGTCGGCCGGCCCATGCCGCTGCGGTCCGGTCTGACGGCGGACGCCGCGCGGCGGACGGCCCAGCTGCTGCGCCCGTTGCTTGGCGGTGACGCTGTCGCGATCACCGACCGGGAGCGTGTGCTGGCCTTCGTCGGTCCTGGCGAGGACCATCACAAGGTCGGCGATCCACCACAGACTGAGGCCACGGCGCGAGTGCTGGCAGGGGGTCGGACGGTTGTGGTTCGCCACCGCTCGAAGCTGGCCTGCCGGCACCCCGGCTGCCCACTGCAGTCGGCCGTAGTCGCGCCGCTGGCGATCGGCAAGCGGATCGTCGGGACGCTGAAGGTCTATCGCGTTTACGCCGACCCGCCTGCCCGCGATCTGGTCGAAGGCATGGCGGGGATCTTGTCGCTGCATTTGGAGCTCGCCGAGCTGGACCGGGAGCGAAACCTGGCGGCAGACGCCAAGCTCGACGCGTTGCGGGCGCAGATCAACCCGCACTTCTTGTTCAACATCCTGAACACGATCGCGTCGAAGGCGCGGACCGACCCGGAGGAGGCTCGGCAGTTGTTGCTGCGCCTGTCCGACTTCTTCCGTTACGCGGTCCGTCAGGACGGGCACTTCGCCGAGTTCGGCCAGGAGTACTTCTTCGTCCGCACCTACCTGGCGCTTGAGCAGGCGCGGTACGGCGATCGTGTGCGGGTGAAGTACGACATCGACCCGCAGGTGCTCACCGCCCACGTGCCGGTGTTGACAATTCAGCCGCTGGTTGAGAACGCCGTCAAGCACGGGCTTGCGGACAAGTTGGAGGGCGGGACGGTGACGCTCAAGGCCCGTGTCGACCCGCTGACCCGGACGACGGCGATCCAAGTCGCCGACGACGGGGTGGGCATTCCGCCCGCCGTCCTGGACAAGATCACTTCCGGCGATATCGACCCGACCGGCGGGGTGGGGTTGCGTAACATCTCCGAGCGGCTCGACACTCTGTTCGGCGAGCGGTACCGGCTGGACGTGCAGTCCACTGAGGGGGCGGGCACTGTGATCGATCTTCGCATCCCGTTACGGTGACGGGCATGCGTGCGCGCGCGCTCATCGTCGATGATGAGGCCCCGGCTCGGGCGGAGTTGCGTTATCTACTCGACGAGTTCGAGCACGTTCAGGTCGTCGGCGAGGCGACCAACGTCGAAGAGGCGCTTGTCCTGTTGCGCTCGCTCACGTACGACGTGGTGCTGCTGGACATCCGGATGCCGGGCGGCACCGGACTCGAGATTGCTGCCGCGCTGCGGGAGCTGCCGCACCGGCCCAAGGTGATCTTCACGACGGCGTATCCCGACTACGCGGTCGAGGCGTTCGACCTTGAGGCAGCGGACTACCTGGTCAAGCCGTTCGACGCTGACCGGTTACGCCGCGCTTTGGACCGTGCACTTGAAGGTGCGCTGGACGACTCGGAGCCGCATGGCATGACTCTTGTTGGAGGATCGACCGGTGGAGGGCTCGGCGCGTCGGGCGCGGTGCCCGGGTCCGGGTCGCAGGCCGAACCACTCGGGCGCATTCCGGTGCAGCGCGACGGCCGCACCGTGCTCGTCGACCAGGCCTCGATCATCTACGCCAGCGCCGCGCGCGGGTACTCGTACCTGCAACTCTCTGACGAGCGGGTGCTGGTGAGCTTCTCTTTGAACGAGCTGGAGCGCCGGCTGCGCGGCCACTTCTTTCGGACCCACCGCTCGTACCTGGTGAACCTCGACCACGTGCGCGAGCTCGTGCCCGACTTCAAGGGCTCACTCGTGCTCGTGATGGACGACCGCCAGCGCAGCCGCGTCGAGGTGTCGCGCCGCCAGGCCCGGGAGCTCCGCCGCGTCCTCGGCATGTAACCCCTCCGCTGCCTTTGCAATGCACACCTATGGGAAGCGCTGCCCTCGATGCGGTCGAGCAGCGACATCGCACACGAATCCGGCGCCAAGACGGGTCCCTCGCGGCCGATCCCGCCGGATTCGTGTGCGAAGTGGGCGGTGCTGACGGATAGCCACCAAGTGGCCGCGCTTCCCATAGGTGTGCATTGCAAAGGCGTTGAAGGTGGGCGGCGCGGCCAGGGACCCAGGCGGCGCGAAGTGTTGCTATGCCACCACGAGGTTGGTTGCGGCAAGCACTTCGTCGCCGTTCCGTTGCAGGGTCAGGAGGACAGGCGGTCCCTGCGCGTCCGCTTGGTCGAACACCATGTCGCCAGTGTCGATCCGGGTGTCGCGCTCTCCCTGGCTCGCGTACGGCTCGGCGTCGTAGATCTCGTCGGTGAAGTCCTCGTCGAAGAATAGTTGGCTGGTCAGAGCGGTGCTCTGATCGAGGTGCACCTTGAAGTGGACATGGACCGCTCGGCCGCGGTACCAGCCCGGATAGATCGTCGCGAACTCAACCACGCCGTCAGCGTCGGTTACCTGGGCGCCGCGCAGGTACGTCTCCGCGTCGGTTGTGCCGGAACCTGCCGGCCCGCCTCGGCTGGCGGACTCGAAGCCCGAGTAGAGGCCCTCCGCGTCGCAATGCCAGATATCGACAACGGCGTTCGCCACCGGTGCGCAGCCCTCACTAGCGTCCTGCACCCGAAGCGCGAGACGCATGGTGACGCCCTCGCGATCCTCGCGGATATCGCTGCGGGCGGAGTCGACGTCGAAGTAGAACGGCCCCTCGGCCGCCTTGGGCGAGAGCGTGCATG
Organism: Jiangellaceae bacterium; assembly: GCA_030146385.1. GTDB lineage: Bacteria > Actinomycetota > Actinomycetes > Jiangellales > Jiangellaceae > JASLBX01. The sequence goes on from JASLBX010000265.1 coordinate 2,715, forward strand.
ACGTCGCCTCGTCCAGCATGGCTCGCACCGAGCTGGCGGTTCCGGCGGTCGACGGCTGAACAGTGGCGGTGCTTCCAGCGTCGGTGCTCACGGCGGTGCCTTCGGAGCTTGGTGTGTCGCCGTCGCGCGTGCACGCGGCAAGGAGCGCACCAAGGCTGACGACGCCGGCTGCACCCAGGACGGATCGACGTGGGACGGGTGTGCTCATGGTGAGCCCTTCGGCGGACGAGATGATGGCGGCGTTCCGGTGGGCCGCCCACCAGGCGTGTCGTAGCCGTACCACCCGCACGCGCCTGGTACGGCATGTATACGCCTGCTGAACGTGATCGAACCTCACCAAGTCCAGACGCGGCGGCGACGGCGGTCTTCGAGCGGGCGGGTGGACTCCCAGATGCGACGCCAGCCGGGCGGCGG
>JASLBX010000351.1 GCA_030146385.1 Jiangellaceae bacterium
GGCAAGGCCGCCACGTTCTGCCTGCTGTACGCGCTTCCGTTGCTGCTGCTGGGTGACGGCGAGTCGACTGTGGCGTTGCTCGCCAGGGTGTTCGGGTGGGCGTTCGGCATCTGGGGCCTGATCCTGTACTGGTGGGCCGGGGTGCTGTACGCGATGCAGGCGCGAAAGCTGCTGAAATCCACGTCGTAACGGCCGGGTAACAAATCGCCGCCTGCCAGGGGCCACGGGGTGGGTCGTCTCGCGCGCCCGTGGGACTATGTGCCCTGTGGTTTTCGGGGAAGCACCGCGCACGGAGCGCAAGGCGCGGCAGCCCGATGCCTCCATGTCGCTGATCAACGATCTGTTCCAGCACCCGATCGACGAGGGATATGCCGAGGCGGCCGCTCGCCGCGAAGCCGCGGGCGAGCCGAAGTCGTCGGGAGCGCTGCCGGCCAAGTCGTTCGCGTTCATGGTCGGGCTTTTGCTCATCGGGCTGCTGTTCACGACGGCGGCCATGCACGCGCAGAGGGACGCCGGAGTGGTTTCGGCCGAGAAGACATCGTTGATCGAGCAGGTCAACCAGGCCAGCGAGCGGAGCAGCGCACTCGAGGGCCTGATGTCCGATCTGGAGGACGAGATTCTCGAGATCGAGACCAGAACCGGGCAGAGCATGACCCAGGGCGAGGAGCTGCGCGAGCTGATGGCGTCCTCGCAGGCGGTGGTCGGCACGGCCCCCGTCACCGGCCCGGGAATCGTCGTCACGGTGAACAACCCGGAGCCTGGAACGGAATTCGACGAGTGCGAGCCCGACCTGCAGGTCGTCCTGGACTACGACTTGCAGCAGGTGCTCAACGGGCTGTGGGCGGTGGGAGCCGAAGCGGTCAGCATCAACGACGAGCGGGTGACGCCGCTGACCGCGCTACGGTCGGTCAACGACGTGATCCTGGTCAACATCCGGCCGATCGCGCCGCCGTACGTCATCAGTGCCATCGGCGATCCGCAGCGCCTGGCCGGCGAGTTCCTGGACGGTCCCGGGGGGCTGTACCTGCAGCAGATATTCCAGTCCTGCGGGATCCGGTTCACGATCGAGAACAGCGAGTCCCTTAGGCTGCCACGGGGTGCTGCGTCGCTTCAGGTGGCGGAGAATCCAACGATCAGCACAGAAGCGAGGAAGCTCCCGTGATCCCGGCCATCGGCCTGCTACTCGGCATCGCCGCCGGCCTGCTTCTCGACGTCGAAGTTCCGACGAACCTCCAGCCCTACCTGCCGATTGCCGTCGTCGCGGCGCTCGACGCCGTATTCGGCGGCGTGCGCGCCGTCATGGACGGCATGTTCAACGACAAGGTATTCGTCGTCTCATTCATTTCCAACGTGCTGATCGCGGCGTTCATCGTCTTCCTCGGCGACCAACTCGGCGTCGGCGCACAGCTGTCGACGGCGGTGATCGTCGTGCTCGGTATCCGGATCTTCACCAACGTCGCCAACATCAGGCGCCACTTGTTCCATGCCTGAATCGACAGACCGCAGGTTCGTGCCGTCCAGGCCGCAGAGCGGTCCGCGGCGGCTCTGGAGGGCGTTCACCTCCCGGCCCGACCGCGGGCAGGTGGTGGTGGCGGTGTTGATCGCCGCGCTGGGCTTCGGCGCCGTCGTGCAGGTGCGGGCCGGCGAGGGCGACCAACTGGCTCAGGCCCGCCGGTCCGAGTTGGTGCAGATCCTCAACGACCTGAACCAGCGCAATAGCCGGCTGGAATCTGAGGTGTCCGAGCTGCAGTCGGCCCGGCGCGAGTTGCAGAGCGGCGCGCAGTCCGAGGAGGCAGCGCTCGAGCAGACCGCCAGTCGGGCCCGCCAGCTCGCCATCCTGGCGGGAACGGCGCCGGCGAGGGGGCCCGGCGTTGTGGTGACGATCAACGATCCGGCCGAACAGGTCCTGGCCCGTCACGTCATGGGCGTGGTGCAGGAGCTCCGGGTGGCCGGCGCGGAGGCAATCCAGCTCGAAGGCGGCAACGGAAATGTCGTCCGGATCGGGGTTGATTCGTACTTCCTCGACCCGAATGGAGTCCTGACGGTCGATGGCGTGCCGATCATGCGTCCGTACGTCCTCACCGTCATCGGCGACCCCGCGGCGCTCAACGCAAGTGTGCTGTTCCTCGGCAGCAACAAGGAGATACGGGAAGAGTCGGTGGTCGAAGAGCACGAAGATCTGCTGGTCGACGCGTTGCGGGAGCCGACGCGGCCCGAATACGCTCGGCCGACCTCTGATGACTGACCGACTGCGGCACGAAGGGCGGAAGCGGTGTATCCGGAAGACCTGAAGTACACGTCCGAGCACGAGTGGGTCCGGGACCCGGGCGAGACGCCGGGCACGGTTCGAGTCGGCATCACCGATTACGCCCAGGACCAGCTCGGCGACATCGTGTACATCCAGCTGCCGGAGGTCGGCGACGACGTGGCCGTCGGACAGCCGTGCGGCGAGCTGGAGTCGACCAAGAGCGTCAGCGACCTCTACGCGCCGATCACCGGCACGGTGGCGCGGGTCAACGAGGAGTTGTCCAGTAGTCCGGAGCTGGTGAATTCGGACCCGTACGGCGCCGGTTGGCTGATCGATATCACGCCGGCCGACATGGACGCGGCCGCCGGTTTGCTGTCCGCCGCTGACTACCAGAAGCTGATCTCGACCTAGAGGCAATGGGGCCTTGGTTGACCCCGCGGCCCTGGCGCCTCTAGGTTGCCACCAACCATCAACCTCAGGTTCCGGTCGAGGGTGAGAACTGACATCCTTGAACCGGCACCACGATGTCGATCCGCGAGGCTGCTCGCGGCGGGAGGACGCTGCCGATGCCGTTCTGTACCCAGTGCGGTCATGAGAATCCCGCAGACGCGAAGTTCTGCTCCCAGTGCGGCTCGCGTCTGGTGACCGCGCCCGCTGCTGAGCCGGCTGCCGACGCCACGAGCACCATGGCGCTGCAGCGCGAGGACGTCGATCGCGAAGAGGTCGGCGACCTCGGGCCGGCCGACCAGGCGGCGGTCGACGCGCTGCCGGCCGGTAGCGCGCTGCTCGCCGTTCTGCGCGGGCCCAACGCCGGCAGCCGCTTCCTGCTCGACACCGACGTGGTCAAGGCCGGCCGCCACCCGGACTCGGACATCTTCCTCGACGATGTGACGGTCTCCAGGCGGCACGCTGAGTTCCGGCGCACCCCGGACGGCTACGTGGTCACGGATGTGGGCAGCCTGAACGGCACCTACGTCAACCGGGACCGGATCGATGAGGTCGTGCTCAAGGGTGGCGACGAGGTGCAAGTCGGCAAGTACCGGTTGGTCTACTACGCGAGCCAGCACGGGTTCGGAGGCGGCGTGCGGTGAGCGCGCTCCCGGCGCGCCGGACCATGAGCATCGGGGAGGTGCTGGCGCAGCTGCGCGCGGACTTTCCCGACGTGACGATCTCGAAGATCCGGTTCCTGGAGTCCGAAGGCCTGGTAGAACCCGAGCGCGCGCCCTCGGGCTACCGGCGGTTCAGCCATGACGACCTGGCCCGGCTGCGGTACGTCCTCACCGTCCAGCGCGACCACTACCTGCCCCTGCGAGTGATCAAGGAGCAGCTCGAACAGCTCGATCGTGGTGTCGAGCTCGATTCGGAGGATCCCGGCGAGGGCGGCCGAGGCGGCCGGCCCAGCGTGCCGCACGTGGTCGCAGCCGTTGGGGCCGATCCGCGCGAGGTGCGGCTCAACCGGTCGTCGCTCATCGAGGCGGCCGGTATCACCGCGGAGTTGCTCGCGGAGCTGGAGTCGTACGGGTTGGTCGGCGCACGTGGGGGAGTGTTCGAGGCGGATGCCCTGCTCATCGCGCGAACCGCCGGGGAACTGGCCGATTACGGGATCGAGCCACGCCATCTGCGCACCATCCTCAGCGCGGCCGAACGGGAGGCCGGGCTCGTCGAGCAGGTCGTGGCCCCCACGCTGCGGCAGCGCAGTGCTGAGGCACGCGGCCGGGCCAACGAGGTCGCCCGCGAGGTGGGCCGCCTCACCGGGCGGCTGCACGCCACCCTTGTCGAAGCACGGGTGCGGCAACTGGGCGGCCGCTGAGTCCGTGGCCGGGCAACCGAATGGTCGAACCGACGCGCCGCCCTTGTGTGTGCGTCCGGTACACGGAGTAACGTTGAAACTGTGAGAGAGCTCGACGTGGTCGGTGTCCGGGTGGAGATGCCGTCGAACCAGCCGATTGTTCTCCTCCGCGAGAGCGACGGCGAGCGCTACCTGCCCATCTGGATCGGTGCAGTGGAGGCCACCGCCATCGCGTTCGCTCAGCAGGGCATGACGCCTCCGCGCCCGCTCACGCACGACCTGTTCAAGGACGTGCTCGACGCGCTCGGCGCCCGCCTCGAGCAGGTGCACATCACAGAGATGCGCGACAGCACGTACTACGCCGAGCTGGTGTTCAGCGGCGGCATCCGGGTCAGCTCGCGTCCGTCGGATTCGATCGCCATCGCGCTGCGCACCGGCACGCCGATTTTCGCCGCCGATCCGCTGCTCGATGAGGTCGGCATTCTCATCACCGAGGGCGGCGACGTCGACCGCGAGGACGAGGTGGAGCGGTTCCGCGAGTTCCTCGACCACGTCTCGCCCGAGGACTTCGGCAGCGAGCGCTGATTGATCACGTTCAGCATGCG
>JASLBX010000355.1 GCA_030146385.1 Jiangellaceae bacterium
CGTGGATCAGCTGCGCGAGGTCCTCGATCGAGTAGATGTCGTGGTGCGGCGGCGGCGAGATCAGGCCCACTCCCGGCGTGGAGTGCCGCGTCTTGGCGATCCACGGGTACACCTTGTGCCCAGGCAGCTGCCCGCCCTCCCCTGGCTTGGCGCCCTGGGCCATCTTGATCTGCAGGTCGGTGGCGTACGTCAGATACTCGGACGTGACGCCGAACCGGCCGCTGGCGACCTGCTTGACGGCGCTGCGCCGCTCGGGGTCGCGCAACCGCTCGCGGTCCTCGCCGCCCTCGCCGGTGTTCGACCGGGCACCGAGGCGGTTCATCGCGATGGCGAGGGTCTCGTGCGCCTCCTGGCTGATCGAGCCGTACGACATCGCGCCGGTGTTGAACCGCTTGACGATCTCGGAGACCGGCTCGACCTCCTCGATCGGCACCGGCTCGCCCAGGCCCTCGGCGAACTTGAACAGGCCGCGCAGGGTCATCAGCCGCTCGGCCTGCTCATCCACCCGCTGTGTGTACTGCTTGAAGATGTCGTACCGGCCCGCCGTCGTGGAGTGCTGCAAGCGGAAGACGGTCTCGGGGTCGAACAGGTGTGGCTCGCCCTCGCGCCGCCACTGGTACTCGCCGCCGACCTCCAGCGTCCGGTGGGCCGGGGCCACGCCACCCGGCGGGTAAGCCCGCTCGTGACGCCGCCGGACCTCCTCGGCGATGACGTCCAGCCCGACGCCTCCGAGCCGGGACGTCGTGCCGGTGAAGTACCGGTCGACCACGTCCTGCGCGAGCCCGATCGCCTCGAAGATCTGCGCACCGGTGTAGGACGCGACCGTCGACACGCCCATCTTGCTCATCACCTTGAGCACGCCCTTGCCGAGCGCCTTGATCAGATTCTTGACCGCCTGGTCGGGCGTGACGCCGGGCAGCATTACGCCGGCGCGGGCCAGGTCCTCGACGCTCTCCATGGCCAGGTACGGGTTGACCGAGGCCGCTCCGTACCCGATGAGCAGTGCGACGTGGTGGACCTCGCGGACGTCGCCCGCCTCGACCACCAAGCCGACCTGGGTCCGGGTCTTTTCCCGGATCAGGTGGTGGTGCACCGCGCTGGTGAGCAGCAGCGACGGGATCGGCGCCAGGCTCGCGTCGGAGTGGCGGTCGGACAGGATGATGATCCGCGCTCCGCGGGCAATCGCCCCGGACACCTCGGCGCAGATCTCGTCCAGCCGCTCGGCCAGGGCCTCGCCACCGCCGGTGGCCGGGAACAGCCCCCGCACGACGTACGGGTCGAAGCCGGGCAGGTCGCCGTCCTGGTTGACGTGGATGATCTTCGCCAGGTCGTCGTTGTCGATCACAGGGAACGGCAGGACGAGCTGCCGGCAACTAGCCGGCGCGGCGGCCAGTAGGTTGTATTCCGGTCCGATGGTGCCGAACAGCGAAGTGACCAGCTCTTCGCGGATCGCGTCCAGCGGAGGGTTCGTGACCTGCGCGAACAGCTGGGTGAAGTAGTCGAACAGCAGGCGCGGCCGGTCGGAGAGGGTCGCCACCGGTGTGTCGGTGCCCATCGACCCGATCGGCTCAGCCCCGACCTTCGACATCGGAGTGAGCAGGATGCGCAGCTCTTCCTCGGTGTAGCCGAAGGTCTGCTGGCGCCGCGTCACGCTGGCATGGGTGTGCACGACGTGCTCGCGCTCGGGCAGGGCGGTCAGCCGCATCAGGCCCGCGTGCAGCCAGTCGTCGTACGGGTTCTCGGCGGCGAGGGTCGCCTTGATCTCGTCGTCCTCGATGATCCGGTGTTCGGCGAGGTCGACGAGGAACATCCGGCCCGGCTGGAGGCGGCCCTTGCGGACGACGGTCGCCGGGTCGATGTCCAGGACGCCCACCTCGGACGCGAGCACGATCAGGCCGTCTTCGGTGACCCAGAACCGCCCGGGACGCAGGCCGTTGCGGTCCAGCACCGCGCCGACCTGGGTGCCGTCCGTGAACGTGATGCTGGCCGGGCCGTCCCACGGCTCCATGATCGTGCTGTGGAACTCGTAGAACGCGCGCCGCGCGGAATCCATCTCGTCGTGGTTCTCCCACGCTTCCGGGATCATCATCAGCACGGCATGCGGGAGGCTCCGGCCGCCGAGGTGCAGCACTTCCAGGACTTCGTCGAAGCTCGCCGAGTCGCTCGCGCCCTCGGTGCAGATCGGGAACAGCCGTGACAGCTCGCCTGGGATGTGGTCCGTGGCGAGCTGGGATTCCCGGGCCCGCATCCAGTTCCGGTTGCCCATGACGGTGTTGATCTCGCCGTTGTGCGCGAGATAGCGGTACGGGTGCGCCAGCGGCCAGCTCGGGAACGTGTTGGTCGAGAACCGCGAGTGGACGATGGCCAGCGCTGAGGCGAACCGGCGGTCCGAGATGTCCGGGAAGAATGGCTCCAGCTGCCCCGTCGTGAGCATGCCCTTGTAGACGATCGTCCGGGCCGACAGGCTCGGGAAGTACACCGGCATCTCGTGCTCAGCGCGCTTGCGCAGGCAGAACGCGCGCCGGTCCAGCTCGATGGGCGTCAGCTGGGCGCCGTAGGCGGCCGTGACGAACAGCTGGCGGAAGCGCGGCATAGTCGCCCGAGCGGTCGCCCCCACGAGATCCGGCGTCGTCGGAACGTCGCGCCAGCCGAGCACACTCATGCCCTCTTCGGCGGCGAGCTCGGCGATGCGCTGCCTGGCGGCGGTCTCCGCGGAATCCTCGTCCGGCAGGAAGGCCAGTCCGGCGGCGTACTGGCCGGCGGCCGGCAACTCGAAG
>JASLBX010000482.1 GCA_030146385.1 Jiangellaceae bacterium
TGGGCCAGGCCGAATGACTCGAGAACGGCCACGGCGTCAGAGGCCAGCCGGGCCGGACCGCCGTCAGACTGGTAGCTGCGTGCCCAGCTGGGCTTGCGCCGCAGCATCTGTCCGGCCATCACCTCAAGCTGCTCGGGAGTGAGCCCGCCCGGTGCGCGGACCATGGCGTCGAGCAGGTGCAGCGCGGCGACTTTCGCGTGACTCGCATCGTCGGGGAACTTGCCGTCAGTGGCGATGGCGTCCGGGTCGACCAGCAGGAAACCCTCGGCCCGCTCCTCCAGGTCGAACCCCGCCTGCGCGCACGCGTGCCGCATGATCTGCCGCCCGGTGAGCGACGAGAGGTAGCCGAGCTGGGCCGGGGTCAGCTCATCACGGTACACAACCGGGTCGTCGAGCAGCCGTCGCAGCACCGAGTGGCGAAGCCAGAGGTTGTGCTGGACGTTCGACGGCTTGTCACCGCCGCCATCCCCGGCGGGATCCGGCCGCGAGCCGTACCGGCGCTCGACGGTAAGCCTCGCCAGCGCCTCGTCGAAATGGTCGGCGAAGTCGGCAGCCGATACGCCCGCATCCACGCGAGACGGCGCGACCGGCGTGGCGAGCAGCCGCATCAGCAGCGTGCCGTCGACGTGGTAGAGCACCTTCGCCGAAGCGTCGTCGACGAAGCCTTCGGTGCTGCCGTCCATCGCATCGACCACGCCGTAGTGCTCGAGGAGCTTGAGGACGTCGACGAACGCCTGCCGCTCGGACCGGCGCGTGGAGTCGAACTCTGTGAGCGCCTCGTCAGCGGCGCACGCCTGGGTGACTCGGGCCGCGAGCAGACCGATCGTCGTGACGGGCGCAGCCATGAGCTCGGCAGCGGTCACACACAGCAACACGTACCGCCGGCGGTCGAACGCGGCCCGGGACGAGCGCCGCCGTCGCGCCGGCCGCGACGGGTCACCCCCGGCGCGGACCTTGACCAGCCGCGCGTAGCCGAGCCGAGGCTCGACCACGAGCTGCCAGCCGCAGTTGTAGTCGAACCACTTCGCCAGGGTGTTCCGGTGCCGCCGGACCAGGTCGAGGGCATCGGAATCGTTGTGCGCCGTGATCAGCGGCGTCGCCAGCAGCAGGCGGATCGCCCGGGCGATCTCTTCCCGTTCCTGCTTGACCAGCTGGTTCGCGAGGGTGCTCACCGCGCCTCCCGGGCCTCGCCGACCGCGGCGAGGGTCTGGCGCGTGGTGCGGCTCACGGGACGGATGTCGATGACCATGTCCGGGCTGCGGAACGCGCCGCGCGGCGTGAGGAGCATGGCGACGCCACCATCGGCTGCCAGCCTCAGGACGACCTCCACCCTGCCGTCGCTGGTGGTGCCGCGGCGCGCTCCCGTGGAGTCGGCCCGGCTCGACAAGGCCCGACCGACGAGATCGAGGAGGTGCTCGAACCGGCTGTGGTCGAGCCGGCCGAACGAAGACAACCTGATCGGCCCGTGCGTGTGCAGCCGGCGTCGGGCTTCCTCGAGTTCCTCCCTCTCCTTGCGGGCCCGAGCCTGGCGCTCGCGACGCACCGCGCTGACGTCCCGGATACGCGCCGTCCGGGAGAACCGCTCGGTGCGCCCGCTGCTGCGCAACAACGCCGAGACCGGCACCGGCGGGGCGTCCGCCCACGATGTCGTCGCCGGGACAAGCTCTGCGTCGTCGTGGTGCAGGTGAGCGTGCCGGGACGACGTCAGCCCGAACGCGACGTCCCAGAGCCGGTGTAGATCATCCTCGGTGGGCGCCGCCGCGAACCACCGCGCCAGCGTCCGCAAGTCTTCCACCACGCTCGACGACCTGCGCCGTGACTCGGTGATGCGGTCGAGAGCTTGCAGGAGCGAGACGATCGCCCGCCGCGCGACGGCGTGCAACTCCTCGATGCGCGCGGGCGACGAGTCCGGCGGATCGAACCACAGCCGGAGCCCGTCCCACCGTGCCTGCCGCTGCTCCAGCCACGGCACCGCGGGGTCGTCGCCGTCCGTGCCCGGCGGTAGCTCGGCCCCCAGCAGCGCACGCTGGTGGAGCACGCTTACTCCGCGCCCGTCGACCTTGCGCAGCACCGCCCGGACCGTATGAGCCCGCACGTCGAGGTTGGTGACGAACTCCTGCAGGTAGGCCACCGTCGCCGTCTTGACCTCGTAGAACGTCGCCAAGTCGGCGCCCTCCGCGCGCAACAGCCGCTGAAGCTGGCCGTTGAACTGCTTGGTGTTGTTGCGCAGCGCCGAGAGGTGACCCTCCAGTTCCTGGAGCGCGGTGAAGATCTTCCGGTCGGAGGCCTTGGCGTCGGCGATGAGCTCCGCCAGTTCGGCGAGTCGGTCGGCGATGGCGTCAAGCACCGCGGTTTGCAGGGCTCCGGTGGAGCTGAGCACGGCGAGCGCGTGCTGGACGCCGGCATACGCCGCCTCACCGAGCTTGGTGAGCGAGTACAGCAGGTTGCGCCGCTCGTACTCCTCGGCCGTCGTGTAGCTGGCCGTGTGGTTCTGGATGACGTCGAGATGGCCCCACTGATGCAACTGCCGGAGGGTCTGGTCGAGGTCGTCGTCGCTGAGCGACTCGTACCAGCCCACCGCCCGCAGCCGCTCGCGGACGTCGTCGAAGCTCAGCGCCGTCTCGAGCCGCTCATTGGCCTCGCTGAACGCGTGCATGACCGCAACACGCAGGTCCGCGCGATCGGTCGTTGTGAACCGGAACATTTCTACCGGCACGCGTGGCGGCACAGCCATGCAGGGCTCCTCGGATCGAGTCCGCGGCCCACCGTACCGGCCACGTCCGACAATTGTCCCGGTGCTCGTGCCCGTGTCGGATTGGCACGGCACGCGCGATGATTCAGCGGTGCCGGCATCGCCCGCTGTCGCCAATCGCCCCCTTCCCGTACGCCCACGCGATCGTGATCCGTTACCGAGCAAGCACCTCCTTGGCGAAGTCTGCAAGCCGCTCGGCACTGCGGAGCGCGCCTCGAAGCTCCGCCGAAGTAACAATTGATGACCCCGTAGTGTGCGGCATCCTTGACATTCAGCAGCCGCTCTAGGTGCCGCGCTGCCTCCGCGCCGCCCGGCTGCACGTCAATCAATAACGAGACGGCTTGCCTATGATCTTGCCCGCGGGCTCTGCGGCCCAACGCGGCGCAGCAGGCGGCGTCTGCGGCCGCGATTCCCGCAAGCACGGCCAGTCCCGCTGCGACGCTTGCCGAGGCCGCGTCTTCGTTGCCCTCAATTGCGACCAAATCGGCGACCTCACGGTACTTGACAGCATGGCCGAACCGGACGGACAGCAGCTCGACGCCGGACGTCCTGCCCGCGCTGCGTGAGCGCAGGCGTCAGCCGAGGCCCGTCGCAAGCTGGTGACGGTCACGCCACGGCCGTACTGACCGGTGGTGAGGCAGCCGTCGGCGTCCTAGCAA
>JASLBX010000461.1 GCA_030146385.1 Jiangellaceae bacterium
TGTGAACGAGCACGACCCCCCGCGGGCCCGACCCCATCTCGGCTGCCCACAGCTCGACGCCATCCGCGTTCTCGAACGCGACCCCTTCCGCCGCCGCCATACGTTGCGAGTGGCATCGCTCGGCGAAGGGTTTCCGATGGATCGGGAGGACCGGGGGGTCGGTAGTCGCGCTCTGCGAGGCCGGGGTGCTCGAGACGTCCTCGGCGTCGGAGCCGCACCCGGCGAGGAGCGGTGCGCCGACGAGCAGGATTACCGCGAGGGGGCCGGCCGTCCTCCGTCGACGTGCGGTCATGCTCGCACCGGTGAGTGCGGGGACTGTGGCCGATCCGGCGAACCTCATCGGACGCCGCCCCTGTCCTCGAGTCGCACGTCGCCGGCACCCAGGTCCGCGGGCGTGTAACGCAACAGCACCGCCCCGTTCTTCGAGATGACCGGTGGCTCGACGAGCCGGAGGTTGACCGGCAACTGGCCGTAGGCGAAAACCTTCCCTCCCCACGCCGAGCACGAGGGTTAACATCCAGAGGTTCAGCTGCTCGATCAGCCGCTCGTCTAGGAGGGTGTGCATCAGGTCAAGGCTCCCCACGACGTGGACCTCGGCGTGCCGCGCGCATCTCACGGACGGCGGTCACCAGATCCGGATCGAGCTGGCGCGAATCCGCCCACCTGAGGTCGAGGTGCCGCGCGATGCGACGGACTTTGGGCACGCTGTTGAACAGCCTGGCAATCCCGCCATCCACACCGCCCTCCTGGTCCGGCCAATAGCCGGCGAAGATGTCGTATGTCCGGTGGCCGTGCAGCATCGCGTCGATGCCCGACACTCCGGCGCCAACCTCGCGCCAGACTTCCTCGTCGAGCAGCGGTGCCATCGACCCGCCGTGAGGAACCGTCCGGGATCCTCATCGGATCGCCAGGCGCCTGCCCGACGAGACCCAGCGTGGCGAACAGGTCTGCATGGATCTCGCCCATCGCGCCCTCCCCGATCGTGCCGGTGTGTCACTTCGAAGGCTCCCCCACCGGCGGGACGCGAGGTAGGTGCGGGTGTCACCGCTGACCGATGACGTTTGACATGGGTTCAGATCCAGCCGGCGTTCCGGGAGATCCGGATGGCGTCGATCCGGTTGCGTGCGCCGACCTTCGCGATCGAGCTGGACAGGTAGTTGCGCACCGTCGCGGGTGACAGCGACAGCGCCTTCGCCATCTCGGCTGTCGAATCACCGGAATCGGCGGCTCTCAGGACGTCGGTCTCGCGTGGCGTCAACGGACTGGTGCCGGTCTCCAGGGCTGCGGCGACGAGCTCGAGGTCGATCGCCCGCTCGCCGCGAGCCACGCGGCGGATGCCGTCCACCAGCTCGGCCGCCGGCCGGTCCTTGACCACGAATCCCCGCACCCCTGCCTGTAGCGCCCGCAACAGATTGCCGGGCTGGCTCAGTCCGGTGAGGATGAGGACCTGGCACTGCGGCACTTGTTCGTGCAGCTGCTGGGCTGCCTCGAGGCCATCCACGCCCGGCATGTTGATGTCCAAGACGGCCACATCGGGCTGCTCTTCCACGGCGGCAGGGACGACCTCGTCACCGCGCGCGAGCTCGGCCACCACGTCAATGTCGTCCTCCAGCGACAACAGCGCGACCAAGGCGCCGCGGATCATGTGCATGTCCTCGGCGATCAGCACGCGAGTCACGACGGTACCTCCACAACAAGCCGGAACAGGCTTCCGCTGCGCTCGACGCGCACCAGGCCGCCGAGCTCACCAGCCCGCGCGGACAGTCCGACCAGACCGCTCCCCGAACTCACGAGGTCAGTATCTCGCACGCCGTCGTTGACGATCTCGAGCCGAAACTTCCCGTCGTCCCGGGTCCCGTTGATCGAACACTGCTGCGCCTGGCTGTGGCGCAGGACGTTGGTGGAGGCTTCCCTTATCGCCCAGCCCAACAGGGCAGCGAACGGGTCGGACATCGCCGGCAAGTCGATCCTGGCCCGCACCTCCACACCACCGGACTCCATGAGTGCGACCGCCGCGTCTGCCTCGTCGTGGACGGAGATCCGGTGCTCGGCACGAGCGATCGCGTGCATGTCTCGCAACGCCTGTCGCGCGGTCTCGGTGATGTCCAGGACCTCCTGCACGGCAGCCTCGTGCTGGCTGGGTGCGAGCCGCAGCGCGAGGTCTCCCTTGAGCGAGATCGCCGACAGGCTGTGCCCCATGAGGTCGTGCATGTCCCGGGAGATCCTTTGGCGCTCCCCGGTGACCGCGGACCGGGCGAGCTCCAGTCGCGTCGCAGCCAGGTCCTCGATGCGACCCACCAGCAGGGCCGACCAGTACAGCGCCGCCGCCCCGAACGCCAGGAACACCACATTGAACACGATCGCGGTGAACACCCCCATCGGGAACGCGGGCTCCTGTGCGGTGGCCCAGCCCGCAAACCCACCCTGCGCCGCGAGTGTACCGATCACCACGCAGACGACGATCTGACCGCGGAGCAGCATCATGGCCGAGGCCAGTGGCAGCCAAAGGGCGTTGATCCAGTTGACGCCGAACCAGAGCCACGGCACCACCGCCAGCACCACCAGTGCTGCCAGGCTCAGCGGCCACCATCTAGGTCGAGCCGCTCGTGCGCAGGCAATGCTGTGCCGCATCTGCAGTACCCACATCGCGACTCCGAGCGAGATTGCGACCACCGGGCTCTGGCTCGGTGGCGGCGGCGCGGGGAACGAAAGGTCCAGGTCCCAGATCGAGCCGACCACCGGCACCGCCACCGAGATGGTCACCAAGATCGCCAGGAACCACGGTCCCCGACCCGACACCCAGGCAGGAAACGCCGCTGACGCGCTTCGCCAGACGCTCATCGGCCGCCTCCCGCCGGCTCCTCGGTGGTAAGGATGAGCTGGTCTCCGTTCCGGGTGATCGTGACCACGGCTCCGGGACGCGGCGGAGTCGCGAGCACGTCGGCGACACCGGAGCGAAGTGCTTCGCGGACGTCGGCGTCCTCGGGATCGAGCCGCGCGACCGAGTCATCAACGGTGGCGTCGACCTCAGCGGCCGCCAGGAGCGCGATCGCGATGTCCAGCTCGGAACGGACCGACCCTCGCGACAGCTCGCTGGTCATCCGTCGAGCTTCGGCGAGGGTTGCCCGGGAACGCCGCACCAGGGCCTCGATGGTCTCGCTCGCCTCGGGCGAGTGCTCTCGCAGCAGAGACTCCGCGCGTTCCCCCTCGGTCACGATGTCTCCGAGGGCGGCTCCCAGGGTGCGACGCAGCTCGCTCCGGCGCTCGACGCGCTCCATGCGCACCACGTTCTCCACCAGAGCCGCCCGGGACACCTGAAGCCGCCGCATCACCCCGACCAGCCAGACCACCGAGTACACCGCGGCGATGACCCAGAGCACCGAGACGACCCGCCAGATGGCGACGCCCAGGCCGTCGGCAGCCAGCAGCACACCCCCGAACACAGTAAGAGCCCCGGTCGCCAGCACCATGGCCCAGCGCAGCCGCATCACCAGCAACCCGGAGACTACGAACGCCGCCAGCGCCGAGAGGCCCCGATCGGTCAGCACGTCCACCGCCGCCGCAGCAGTAGTAGACACCAGCGTCCAGCCGCGGTATCGGAGCGGTGCACCGATCACCGTGCGATAGACGAGGTGCAGGTACGTGGGCAGATAGGCGGCGAGCAGGGCGACAATCAGCGCCGTCACCCAGGTCTCCCGAACCTTGTAGTTGGAAAGATCGATGGCGGGGAAGACCGCGCAGAAGACAAGAACGGCGACGGGCGCGAAGCGCATCAGCACAGGCGATAACGCAAGTGCGTTTCGCCCCTCATGGGCCGCGGTCGGCACCACGACCGGATCTCGCATGCGCTCCCCGTCCTTCTCGTCGACGCCGGTCAGGCTGCTTGCTCAATAGATTGCCCCATCGAAGGCAGAGCCACGTGCAATGAACGGCGACTAACTACCAACGAGGGACTTGACCTCAAACGCAAAATTGCCACGCCGAACGGAGACCAGGTGCGGACCTGGATGACCGGCAGGCTGTGGCGGGCCGCGGTGACAGCTCCGGTCACGATCCAGCCCAGCACCGCGATCAACCGGGTACCGGCGCGCTCCAGCCGTCCTGCTGGGTACGCCAACGATAGGTGCGCGATGGCGGGCAGCAGCAACAGTGAGATGACCGCTCCCACACTCCGGGCCAGGTGCAGTCCTCCTATCCATCCGACCCATACCGGAGCAAGCCAGGCTACGCCGGCGATCATCGAGAGTGCGGCGATGCGGCCGCTGCCCGGTCGGCTGAACCATTGAGCCACACCCGCAGCGATCAGTCCGAGGCCGGCGAACACGAGTAGCACTGCCGCCCCGACGGATGTCGCGTATGTTGTCACCGGCCCGTCGAGGCGCGGCATGATCCACAGGGAGGCCAGCGCATACACGGACGCCACCAGGGGTACCGCAAGATACGCCCGCCGTGGTCGGCAACGAAACGACACACTGAGTCCCGGCAGCGCCCGGCGCCTCTACGTCGCCTGGAGCCCATCGATAAGACCGGACCCGCGCAGGCCGCCGGTACGAGCGTCCTCTTGATCGACCAGCCAGACCCTCCGGCGACTTCCGGTCATGACCCTGGTCGCGCGGTCCTGCTTGATGTCAGGACGCGGTCGAGGATCGTACCCGCTGCGCTGTGTGGTCAGCAGCCGAGGCGGCCTGCTCCTCGGACTTGGCCTTGATGCGGGCCAGCCGGTCGCGGATGAGCTTCGCCCAGCCCTTCTTGCCCACGACGTCGAGGAGGCGCTGCCACCACGAAGGGTCCTGCTCGACGATGACCGGGTCAGACGATCCCACCGTCCTGGGATGCGAACGTCCAGGTCAGACGTGGGTGGCGAAGGAGATTACGCTTCCAACTTCGGGATGGTCATCTTCGGATAGGCCTTGAAGACGATTCGCTGGTCGGGACGAACAACGCAGGAGGCATCAGGCGATGCCGGCCGCTTCGGCCATGGCATCCCAAAAGCTCAACTCGTATGCCAGCAGCAAACGAGTTGATTCGCGGATCTGGTCGGCAGGCACGCCGCGCTCCAGCGCCGCGTCCAAGCACGGCACGACGGTCTCTTCCGAGGCCTGATAGTTCGCATACATCTCAAAAAACGTGACCGCTTCCGGGCTAAGATGATAGCGGGTCTGCAGCGCCTGGCTTACGCGCCGGGCATTGCGGATCCACACCTGCGCATCAAAGAAGAAGGCCGTAATCAGGTCCGCATCACTCGCATATAGGCACACGAAGGTTTCGTAGTAGCTAAACATCAGTGCGCCAGGCAGAGGCCTCGCCTGCTGCAAGTCTTGGTCGGCCAAACCTATGGCCTGGGCGAACTGCTGCACCGCGGCGTGCACCGCGAACTCGGCCTGCAGAAAATCATTCAGCACCTTACGGCTGGGCAAATGTCCAAAGCGCGATACGGTGAGGGCGATATTCCGAATGCCGTTGGTGACGATCAAGTACTGTTGTGTTGCCAGGGGTCTCAGCGCGTCTTCGGGCACCCGGTGCTGCTCGAGGGCTTCGAGGTAAGGGTGAGCCGTAATCTTCTGCGTCAGGGGCTCGACCTCCAGCCGGATTTGCTCAAGGAGGGCATGGCCGGTTGTGCCAGGGAGTTGATCAGACATGACGCCCTTCCCTTGGGGTAACCGCGTGGAGCTCAGGCGAAACCCGCCCATCCGTGAGACCGTATGCTTCAGGATCTCGGCATAGCTGGCCAGCCGGTCGGGCACCGCGCGGTGAAACGTGCCGCCAGGATACTGCCCGCCTGGGCCAGGCTCACCGGCGGACATGGAAGCCACCAGCTCGATCCCCTCGCCCACACGGCCGACGGCTGCTGCGGATGCATATCGTCCACCTCGGTGGCCGCCCAAACACCGCCCTGGCGAATCGGGGGATTCACGGTTGCTGATTCTGGCCGGGCAGGTCGACCGGCCGATCGAGCTGCACCTGAGTCGCTCAGACAGCGACCTTGACGCCTCGCTCGCGCTCGCCGACACCGTCGACGTGATCGCCGCGCCGGTCCATGTGATCGTGCACGGGTGTTGAGCGGCCGTCAGACGGCCCGGCTGCGCGAGATCATCGTCCGCACAACCGGACGTGCCGAGGAGGCGATCGACGACGCCTGCGACGCGGCCGCGTTCTCTCCGCCGAGGAGGCGCTGGAGTACGACCTGCTCGACCGGCTTTCTCTGAGGCGGCCCCCGCGTATAAGGCGATGTCTGTGCAGACCCTATGCCCCGTCTCGCGCGCGATAAGAACGACCGGCACGGCTGGAAAGGAACGCGGCCACGAGCCCGCATAGACATCCGGGCATGCCGCGATGGTGCCGCTGTGGCTGGGCGGGCAGTGCTAGAGCTTGCCAATACTGCCGGCCCTACACGCTGGCAGACTGCTGCCTGTGACCCCAGCCCAATATTTCGCGACCACCCATACGTGATCGCGACGGGCTCGGCTGTCGAGAACCAGGAGCCATGTCACCTCTGCGGTAGAACCACCCGGCTGCGGTACAACGGCCCGATCTTCGGTCAACAGGTGGACAACCTATGTCTCGCCTGCATCGCCAGCGGAGAAGCAGTCCACCAACTGGTCGGACCGGATGGACCTGCCGAATTCCATGACGTCGGCTGGGGGCATCCCAGAAGGAGTTCCGCAAACGGTCCTTGAGGAGCTGGCGTACCGAACACCCGGATTCTTCGGTTGGCAGCAAGAACACTGGCTCTACCACTGCCAAGACGTCGCAGCCTATCCTCAT
>JASLBX010000525.1 GCA_030146385.1 Jiangellaceae bacterium
TGCTGCTGGACGAACCGACGAGCTCGCTCGACCTAGGGCACGTTCAGCAGGTCCTGGAACTTGTGGACCGGCTACGCCGCGATCGTGAGCTGACCGTGGTGGCGGCGCTGCACGACCTGACCACGGCGGCGCAGTTCTCCGACCGGCTGGCGCTGCTCGTCGGTGGCCGCTTGGTCGCGGAGGGGCGTCCTGATGAAGTCCTGACCCGTGAGGTCATCGAGGCACAGTACGGGGCACGGGTTCGGGTGATCGCGGACCCGGAGGCCGGGCTCATCGTCGTGCCGGTGCGGTCGGACGGTCACCCGAGCGAGCCGGGGACACAGCGATGACCGCGCTGATGGTTCAGGGATGCACCAGTTGGGCGGGCAAGAGCATGCTCACCACCGCGCTGTGCCGCTGGTTCGCCAGCCAGGGACTGAAGGTGGCGCCGTTCAAGGCGCAGAACATGTCGAACAACGCGCGCGTCGTCGACGGCGGCGAGATCGGTGTCGCGCAATGGTTGCAGGCGCGGGCCGCTGGGGTCGAACCGGACGTGCGGATGAACCCGGTGCTGCTCAAGCCCGAATCTGGAGGCAGCCAGGTCATCCGGCTCGGGCGGTACGACGCCGAGCTGTCGCGCCAGCCGTGGACGGATCGCTCAGAGCGGCTGTGGCCTGTGGTGGAGTCGGCCCTCGCCGAGCTCCTCGATTCGTACGACCTCGTGGTGCTCGAGGGTGCCGGCAGCCCAGCCGAGATCAATCTGATCGACAACGACATCGTCAACATGCGCGTCGCGGCTC
Organism: Jiangellaceae bacterium; assembly: GCA_030146385.1. Classification (GTDB taxonomy): domain Bacteria; phylum Actinomycetota; class Actinomycetes; order Jiangellales; family Jiangellaceae; genus JASLBX01. Next base: position 780 of record JASLBX010000525.1, read on the forward strand.
GCGCTCAGGCGCCGGTGTTGTTGGCCGCCGACATCGACCGCGGCGGCGCGTTCGCCCACCTGTACGGGACATGGTCGCTGGTCGACGAGCAGCACCGTCACCTGATCCGCGGCTTCATCCTCAACCGGTTCCGCGGCGACACGTCGCTGTTGCCGCCCGGGCCGGAGCAGCTGGAGCGGCTCACCGGCGTCCCGACCATCGGCGTGGTACCCATGCTCGCTCACGACCTGCCCGACGAGGACGGTGCCGCGCTGCACGCGCCACGCCGCGGCGGCCGGCCGCCGGTGGCCATCGTCCGGTACCCGAGTGCGTCCAACCTCGACGAGTTCACGCTTCTGGAACAGGTGTCGGACGTCCGCTGGGCGACTCAACCCTGGCACCTCGACAGCGCGGCGATGGTCGTCCTGCCCGGGTCGAAGCACGTGACCGCTGACCTGGCGTGGTTGCGGAGCACCGGCCTCGATGACGCCGTGCGTGCAGCGGTCGAGGCTGGCACGCGCGTGCTGGGCATCTGCGGTGGGCTACAGATGCTCGGCGGGTCGTTGGCCGATCCACATGGAGTCGACGGTTCCGGTGACGGGTTGGGCCTATTGCCACTCACGACCACGTTCTGGCCGGCCAAGGACGTACGCCGCCGGGCCATCGTCCTGCCGGCCCGCTGGCCTGCGCCGTGGGAAGCGTTAGGTGGCCGCGAAGTCAGGGGCTACGAAATCCGGCACGGGCGGACCGTCGTCGAAGGCCCAGTCGACGTGGCGCTGGAAGACGCGCGGGTAGTGGCGCATGGCAACGTCGCCGGTTGGTACCTGCACGGCCTACTCGAAGACGCTGACCTACTTGAAGCGTTGTTCGGCAGCCGGCCCGCACGCACGTTCGACGAGACGTTCGACCTGCTGGCCGACGCGGTGGACGCACACCTGGACACCGCATACCTCCGACAACTGACAGAAGTCGCATGACCACCGAACCCCGAACCGAGCCGCCGCCCCGTCCAGAGCGACGCACCGTCCCGTCGATCGTCGTCGTCAACACCGGTGACGGGAAGGGCAAATCGACCGCTGCGTTCGGCGTTGCGCTGCGCTCGCTGGGCCGCGACTGGAAGGTGGCCATCGTCCAGTTCATCAAGTCCGGTAAGTGGCGCACCGGCGAGGAAGCCATGTTGCGGCAGTTGGGCGCGGACTGGTGGGCGCTTGGCGACGGATTCTCCTGGGAGTCCGATGACCTGGACGTGTCCAGAACCCGCGCCGAAGCGGCGTGGCAGCACACCATCGGCGTGCTCGCGGCGGGTGATCACCACCTGGTCGTCCTGGACGAGATCACCTACCCGATGAACTGGGGCTGGATCGACACCGCCGAGGTGGTCGCCGCAATCCGGGACCGCTCGCCTGCGACGAACGTCGTCTGTACGGGACGGGACGCTCCCGAGCCGCTGTGCGAGTTGGCCGACACGGTGACGGAGATGCGCAAGCTCAAGCACGCCTACGACCGCGGGATCCTGGCCCGGCGGGGGATCGAGTACTGATGCACACCCTGGACGACGCCCGGACCGCGGTGGGGTTTCTGACCCGCCTGCCGGTGGGGCGGCGGGCAGGCTCCGACGGCGGGTTGGCCGGTGCGGGCAGCTACTTCCCCCTCGTGGGCGGGTTGGTGGCCGGTGTCGGCATCGGGGTGTGGGCGGCGGTCGAGCCGCTGCTGGGTCCGCTGGCGGCTGCTGTCTCGAGTGTGCTCGCTACGGTCGTGGTCACCGGCGCCTTGCACGAGGACGGGCTCGCCGACGTCGCGGACGGTTTCTGGGGCGGGACGTCCGTAGATCGGCGGTTGGAGATCATGAGGGACAGCCGGATCGGGACGTTCGGAGTCCTAGCGGTAAGTGGTGACCTGCTGCTGCGGGTAGCGCTGCTGGCTCCGCTGGATCTGGCCGGTGTGGCGCGGGTGCTCGTGGCCGGGCACGTTCTTGGGCGGGCCGCGCCGCTGGTCCTCGCGACGTGGCTGCCTCCGGCGCGCGAGGACGGGCTGGGTGCTCGGTTCGGCAGGCCTCGCCGGGGGGGCATTGTCCTGGCGACGGTCACTGTCATTGCCGCGGCCGTGGTCGCCGCCGGAGCGTGGGCAGCGATTCCGCTGGCCGCAGCTACTGTGGCAGTGGCAGCGATCGGGTGGGGTGCTCGGCGGCGCATCGGCGGCTACACCGGTGATGTTTTCGGGGCGGGAGTACTGGTTGTGAATCTGGCTGTTGCCGCCTCCGTAGTGGCGCTGATCAGGGCGGGGTGGGTGTGATGGGACGCCTGACGCTGGTCCTTGGCGGGCAGAAGTCCGGCAAGTCCGGTCTTGCCGCGCGGCGGGCCGCGGCGAGTGGCCGGCCCGTGGTCGTGGTGGCGCCGGCCGTCCCCCGCGACCCCGAGTTCGAAGCGCGGGTCGCGAGGCACCGGGCCGATCGGCCCGCAGACTGGCGGACCCTCGAGACGTTCGACCTGGCCGGAGCGGTCACCGATGCCGGATCCGGCGTGTTCGTCCTGGTGGATGCGCTCGACACCTGGTTGGCCGAGTCGATGGAGTCCTCGGGCATGCCAGTGGGTGACGAGTTGCCCGATCCCGAGCAGCGCGCCGAACTCGAGCAGGCACTGCTGGACCGGCTGCGCACGTTCGCGGCGACGGTGGCGGCGAGTGATGTGGAAGCACTGATGATCGCCGGCCAGCCGGGTCTCGGCGTGCACGCCGGCGGCCCGGGCGCACGGGCGTATGTCGACCTGCATGGGCTCGCCGTGCAGGCGCTGTCGGAGGTGGCCGAAGAGGTACTGCTGGTGGTCGGCGGCCGGGTGTTGCCACTGGTACCCGACATGCCCGCCGCCGCACCGGTGGACCTGGGACCACACGGCGACCGGCAGGTACCGGAGGGCACGGTTGACCTGGACGTTAATGTCGAGCCCGGGGACATGATCGAGGAACTGGTTCGCTCTGTCGTCCCGATCGACGAGCGCGTTGCTGCCGCGGCTCGCGAACGGCACGATCGGCTGGCCAAACCACCCGGAAGCCTCGGTCGGCTTGAAGACCTCGGCGTCCGGCTAGCGGCGATCACTGGCCGGTGCCCGCCTCCGGTTCCAGCGTCTCCGGTGGTGATCGTGGCCGCTGCCGACCATGGCGTGCACGCGCAGGGCGTCTCGGACTGGCCGCAGGCGGTCACGACGGCGATGGTGCGGACGGTGGCAGCCGGACGTGCGTCGGTGAATGCGATCGCGCGGGCGGTGGGAGCGAGCGTGACGGTGCTCGACGTCGGCACCGTGGACGGCGCGGCCATCGACGGAGTGCGGAGCGTCCGCGTCGCGGCCGGGACGAGAGACGTTACGAAGGAACCGGCGATGACGCCGGACGAGTGCCGGGCCGCGATCGCGGCGGGAGCGGACACGGCGCGCGACCTCATCGCCGGCGGCGCCGACCTGCTCGCCACCGGCGACCTTGGCATCGCCAACACCACCACGTCCGCGTGCCTGATCGCCGCCTTTAGCAACGCTGCACCGGCCGAGGTCGTCGGCAGGGGAGCGAACCTGGACGACACCAGGACGCCGCGCAAGGCGCAGGTGATCGAGGAAGCATTGGCTCGGCACGGCGTAGATCGTGAGCTGCTGCCGACGCTGACCTCGCTCGGGGGCCTGGAGCACGCCGCCCTCGTCGGAGTCATGCTGGCGGGCGCGGCGGCCCGGGTGCCTGTCGTGTTGGACGGCATGATCGCCAATGCGGCAGCGCTGGCCGCCGTGGCGCTCTGCCCGGATCTGGACGGCTACCTGATCGCCGGCCATGCGTCCGCCGAACCTGGCGCCCGGCCCGCCCTGGCGGCACTCGGCCAACTTGCGCTGATCGATCTGGGCATGCGGCTCGGCGAGGGGACGGGAGCGTTGCTGGCCGTTCCGGTGGTCCAGGCGGCCGCGCGAGTGCTCGGCGAGGTGGCGACGCTCCGGGAGATCGCCGACTGAGCGGTGATGTGCCCGTGTCGGCGGTTGCCATGGCTGAGCCTGGGGTGAATCATGGTCCGGGCTCAGGGAAGGGTTGGGATGGACGTGTTCCGGGGTGTCTTGCTGGTGCTCGCCGCGGTAAGCGTCGGGCTGATGGCCGGCGTGTTCTTCTCGTACGCGGTGGCCGTGATGCCCGGACTGGCGCGGACGGACGACCGCACGTTCGTCGGCGCCTTCCAGGCGATGGACCGAGCGATCATCAACCCGCTGTTCCTGCTCGTCTTCGTCGGGACGCTGGCGATCACCGTCCTGGCGGCGGCCGCGCATCTCGGCGAGGAGAGCCGGGCGGCGGTGCCGTGGATCCTGGCCGCGGCCGTGCTCTACATCGTGGTGGTCGTGATCACGGCGCGGGTGAACGTCCCGCTTAACGACGCAATCAAGGCCGCCGGCGATCCGGACCAGATCGACGTCGCCGCGGTGCGAGAGCGGTTCAGTGAGGCGACGTGGGTGCGCTGGAACATCGTCCGTACGGTGCTGACGACAGTGGCATTGGCGTGCCTGGCCATCGCGCTCGCTGTCCGGTAGACGCGTGAGCCAGAGGTAGGGCTGACCCCGCCTGGTCACGGTCGTACGAAAGGTAGCCTCGGCCCGGCCGATGTCTGGATGTCCGTGAGCAACTCGGCGAGGTTCTTGTGGACGGCTCGGTACAGGCCGGGAGCGGCCTCGCCGTCGGTGTATCCGAGTGACTCAGCGACCGCCGCGCTGCTCGTCGCAATGGCCGGGAAGCCGGCGTCCTCCACCGCCCGAGCGGAGGCGGCGTCCCACGCATTCGGCAGGATGACCGGCTCGCCCGGGCGGTGGAGTGCCCGCAGCTCCGCGGCACGCGCGCGCTGGTCCGCGTCGAGCATCACGACAGCGGCCACGGCCGCGCCGTCGCGCCGAGCCGGTTCCAGGCGTTGATGACGGTGATCGTCCAGAGCAGCTCGGCCAGCTCCGTCTCGGTGAACTGGGCGGCGACCCGCTTCCACAACTCGTCGGAGACCTCGCTGTCGGCGAGCCGGGTCACGGCTTCGGTGAGTTCGAGGGCTGCCTTCTCACGGGCCGTGAACATCGGCGTCTCTCGCCAGACCGGCAGGGCGTAGAGCCGCTTCTCGGTCTCGCCGGCCTTGCGAGCGTCCCGGCTGTGCATGTTCACGCAGTACACACAGCCGTTGATCTGCGAGGCGCGGGCGCGGATGAGCTCCAGGAGGGACGGCTCGAGCTGGGTCTTGCGGGATGCGGCGTCGAGGGCCTCCATCGCATCCGAGATGTGTGGAGCAAGTTCGTCGACGGTGAGGCGGACGGTGCTCACCTGTGCAGTGTCTGTTGTCGTCATGCCATTCACGCTACGAGCTAAGTGGCACGTTGCTAAGGTCCACTTGTGTGCTCAAAGTTTGGTCCACTTTTCGAGAACCGTTGTCGATGCGGAGTCCGAGCCGGATATCCGAGTCGAACTCCACATCGATCATGGCTACCGGCTGATGGATCTGCACCTTGATCTGAGCGTCCCGAGTGGCCGTCGGGCGGCGATCGAGCGAGCCTTGCGTGACGCGATCCGAGGCGGTCGCCTGGCGCCGGGTTCGCGGCTGCCGGCGTCTCGTGCGCTCGCCGCCGAACTGGGTACGTCACGTGGCACGGTGACGGCTGCGTACGACCAGCTCATCGCCGAGGGCTACGTCGTAGCCCGGCATGGTTCGGGCACAACGGTCGCCGACCTGACCGGCCCGCCCGCACCGGCTCCGATCGTCCAGGCCCAGCACGCGAAGCCGCGGTACGACCT
>JASLBX010000537.1 GCA_030146385.1 Jiangellaceae bacterium
CGTCCCCAAGACCATGGTGTGGGAGCTCGCGAAGTGGCGGAACCAGATCGCCGATAAGCGCGGCGAGACGCCGCCCATCCCCGTCAACTCGATCGAAAAGGCCCCGAGCGCGGAGCTGCGTCCGGACCAGCGCGACACCGACTCCCTGCCGGACTACCATCTGCTCGATCGGATCTTGGACATGTACGTCGAGCAGGATCGAGGCACCGCTGACATCGTCGCGGCCGGCTTCGAACCCGAGCTCGTCCAGCGGATCATCCGGATGGTCGACGCCGCCGAGTACAAGCGCCGCCAGTACCCGCCCGGTCCCAAGGTCACCGAGCGCAACTTCGGCCGCGACCGGCGCGTACCGATCACCAGCGGGTGGCGGGAGCCGCTGCCGCCGGCCTAGGGCACTAGGCGTGCTCGGCCGGCGCGGCGTGCTTCGTGGCCTCCGGCCGTGGTGCGATCACGTACTCGTACACGGCCCAGGCCAGCGCGCCTCCGAGCAACGGGCCGATCAGCCAGGCCGCCACCCCGCCCCACTCGGCGCCCACCAGAGCCGGGCCGAACCCCCGGGCCGGGTTGAGGGCACCGCCCGTGAACGCGCCGACGGCGTAGACGCCGGCGGCAATGGTCAGCCCGATGGCGAGTGGGTAGATCGTCGCGGGCGCGCGCCGATCGACGACCGTCCCGAATATGACCAGCACCAGGAAGAAGGTCGCTACGGCCTCGAGCACGATGCCTGCCAATGCGTTCACGTCGTCAGCCAGCACCGGCGTACCGGTGGCGACGGCGCTGCGCCCCACCGTCCAGGTGACGATCACAGCGGCGACGAGACCGCCGATCAGCTGGGCGGCCCCGTAGACGGCTGCCATCGCCGGATCGATCCGGCGGCCCAGTAGGAATGCAAACGTCACAGCGGGGTTGAAGTGGCCCCCCGACACATGCCCCAAAGCTGCGACCATGACAGCGACGATCACCCCGTACGCAAGCGCGACGCCGGTCAAATCCACGGCACCGCTGTTGATCGCCAGAATTCCGACAAAGCAGAGCGCGAACGCGCCGATGGCTTCGGCGACCGCGTTGGGAACCCAGGTCGGGGGCATAACTGTGCTCCTCACAATGAAGATGGGTGGTCGTCGCTGACCAACCTAATGGCGAGCACCACTTGTGCTCGGGATCTTCCGGGAAGGCGGGCGTGTCCAGGGGGACGCGGGCCACCTGCCCGCTCGACATAGTAGGCACGTGGCAGGATCGGCAGCGTCAGGGGACCTGAAGAACAGGCCTCGAGACCGCCAAGGAGTAACCATGTCGACCGAACCCGTGCCGCTGTACGGCGGCGAACGCAGCCGCCGCGTCACGATCCACGACCTGCAGCAGGCGAAGGAGCGCGGCGAACGCTGGCCGATGCTCACTTCGTACGACATGTACACCGCGGAGATATTCGACGAGGCCGGCATTCCTGTGTTGCTGGTCGGCGACTCGGCGGGCAACAACGTCTACGCCCATGCCGACACCGTCCCGGTCTCAACCGACGAGCTTATCCCGCTCGCCCGGGCCGTGGTGCGCTCGACGTCCAAGGCACTGGTCGTCGGCGACCTGCCGTTCGGGTCGTACCAGCTCGGTCCCGAGCAGGGCCTGGCGACGGCGATCAGGTTCATGAAGGAGGCCGGGGTCCAAGCCGTCAAGCTCGAAGGCGGGCTCCCGGTCGTCGCGACGGTCGAGAAGATCGTCAACGCCGGAGTCCCGGTCATGGCGCACGTGGGTTTCACACCGCAGAGCGTCAACGCACTCGGCGGGTACCGGGTACAGGGACGGGGGGACGACGCCGCCCGCGTCCTGGGCGCGGCCAAGGCATTAGAGGACGCCGGAGCGTTCGCCATCGTTCTGGAGATGGTCACCGCCGACCTGGCTCACGAGGTGACCGAGGCAGTGCGGATCCCGACCATCGGCATCGGCGCCGGCTCGCACTGTGACGCGCAGGTTCTGGTGTGGCAGGACATGGCCGGCTTGCGGTCCGGGCCCCTGCCGCGGTTCGTCAAGACCTATGCGGACCTGCGGGGCGCGCTGCTGGCGGCCACGCGCGACTTCGCCGCGGACGTCGTCGCGGGCACCTTCCCCACGGACGCCCACTCCTACCACTGAGTCCGGTCGATCACGTTCAGCATGCCTGTAGGTGCCGAGTGGTGCCGTTGGCGCGGCCCCAGCCCGCCGCGCCGCTCAATTGGAGTTGTCGCCCCAGGTGTCTTCGGCCGCGTCTTCGGCATCCCACGCCTCGGTACGTTCACGAGCTATCTCGAGCGCTCGCTCGGCCTGATCACGATGTTCGTACGGACCGAGCCGCCGGTCGTTAGGGCACCCCTCGCTCGGTTCGACTCGCTGGTGGACTAGGCACCAGTACCACGGTCCTGCCATGTGAACCCCTCAGCCGTCCGTACACTTGTCCATCATGTCCTCTGTCGTACCCGGCCGGATCTCTCCGATGCGTACGGTACCCGCGTCGATCCCCCGCCCGGAGTACGTCGGCCGCAAGGCCCCGGCCCGGTTCACCGGTTCAGAGGTCAAGGACGCGGAGACGATCGAGCGGATGCGCGTGGCCGGCCGACTCGCCGCCCAGGCGATGGCCGAAGTTGCCAAGCACATCGAGCCGGGCGTGACCACGGACGAACTCGACCGGATCGGGCACGAGTTCCTCGTTTACCACGGCGCGTACCCGTCGACCCTCGGTTACCGCGGCTTTCCGAAGTCGCTGTGTACGAGCGTTAACGAGGTCGTCTGCCACGGCATCCCGGACTCCACGGTGTTGCGGGACGGCGACATCATCAACATCGATATCACCGCGTACATCGGCGGCGTGCACGGTGATACCGACGCGACCTACTTCGTCG
>JASLBX010000505.1 GCA_030146385.1 Jiangellaceae bacterium
AGCGAACCGGCTCCCGAGCCGGCGCTCCAACAACAGCACCAGCGAATTTGATCAGAACACTCTAGGAGGAACGATGCGAAGGTCCCGCACTCTGCTCGCCGCCGCTGCGGTGGTGGGTTTGGTGCTCGCCGGATGCACGACTGACGATCCCGACGACACCACTACTGATCCCGTCGGCGAGGCGGAGGCTCCCGAAGCCGACGAAGGCGACGACGCGGACACAGGCGACGACGAGCGTCCGGATGACGAATGGTTCGTCCGCGCCGACTACGAGAACCAACTTGCGCAGCGCGACATCGCGCCGGAGGGTCCGGACGACCAGCCGTGGCTCCAAGCCATCGAGCCGGAGATGGTCGACACTGCCGAGTTCGCGTCTGACGGTGGCGACAACACGCTCTGCTTCTCGAATGCCTCGGTCAGCAATCCGTGGCGGGTCACCGGCTGGATCACCATGCAGCAGCAGGTGCAGGTGTACGAGGACAGTGGCGACATCGGCGAGTTCCGCGTCTCCGACGCCGCCGATGACGACAACCAGCAGATCGCGGACATCCAGGCGTTCATCGATGCCGGCGACTGCGACGCGCTGATCATCTCTCCGTCCACGACTGCGACGCTTACCCCGGCGGTCGAGGCCGCCTGCGACAGCGGTGTGCCGGTGATCGTGTTCGACCGTGGTGTCAACACGGACTGCATGGTGACCTTCATCCACCCGATCGGCGGGTACGCGTACGGCGCTGACGCTGCCGAGTTCCTGGTCGAGAACCTGGAACCAGGTTCGACGGTTCTCGCATTGCGAATCCTCCCAGGTGTGGACGTTCTCGAGCACCGCTGGGCCGCTGCGCAGGAGATCTTCGGCAACAGCGAGTTGGAGATTCTCGGCGATGAGTTCACCGGTGGTGACGGCGCTCAGATCAAGGACATCGTCACGCAGTACCTGCAGCGTGGCTCGGTCGACGGCATCTGGATGGACGCCGGCGACGGCGCCGTGGCCGCGGTCGAGGCGTTCGAGGACACCGGCAACGACTACCCGGTGATCGCCGGTGAGGACGAGCTCAGCTTCATGCGCAAGTGGCAGGACACCGGGATCACCGCGGTCGCGCCGGTCTACTCGAACTTCCAGTGGCGCACTCCGATCGAGGCCGCCATCCGCATCTGGAACGGTGAGGAGGTCCCTAGCGAGTGGGTGCTCCCGCAGGAGCCGATCACCGAGGCCGAGCTCGACGACTTCCTCGAGCGGAACGCCGAGATGCCGAGCCTGCACTACGCCAAGTTCGGCGGCGAGGACCTGCCCGGTTACCCCGAGGCCTGGCAGGACCGCTGACGGTTGAGCAACAGGCCTAGGGGAGTCGAGCAGTGGAGGCGGACATGACGCGGCACATAGGCGTGAATACCTGGGTTTGGGTATCGCCGCTGACCGATGCCCGCCTTGCCGAGCTGGCCCCGAAGGTACGTGACTGGGGCTTCGACCTGATCGAGCTGCCAGTCGAGAACCCGGACGACTGGGACCCGGCCAAGGCCGCGGGGCGGCTTGCCGACCTGGGCCTTGGTGCCACGGTCTGCCTGGTCATGGGCCCGGGACGGGAGCTGGTGGCGGCCGATCCGGGGACGGTCGCCACCACGCAGGACTACCTGCGACGCGTGGTGGACGCCGCGGCTGAGGTTGGGTCGGCGGTCATCGCCGGCCCGGCCTACGCCTCGGTCGGCCGTACGTGGCGGATGAGTCCCGCCGAGCGCGAAGCCGCGTACTCGGAGCTGCGCGACAACCTCGCACCGGTGATTGAGCATGCGATGGCGGCCGGTGTGTGCGTCGGCGTCGAGCCGCTCAACCGGTACGAGACGAGCGTGATCAACACGGTCGACCAGGGTCTGCGTGCCCTCGACGGGTTGCCGGACGAGGGCTGCGGTCTTGCCCTGGACGTCTACCACCTCAACATCGAAGAGCAAGATATCCCCGACGCCATCCGCAGGGCCGGCCGGAAGATCGCTCACGTGCAGGTCTGCGCCAACGACCGTGGTGCGCCGGGCGCGGATCATCTGGATTGGCCGGCAATCCTGGCGGCACTCGAGGACGCCGGGTACGACGGGCCGCTGGCCATCGAGTCGTTCACGGCCGAGAACGCCACCATCGCGACGGCCGCCTCGATCTGGCGGCCGCTCGCGCCTACCCAGGACGCGATCGCCGTCGACGGCATCGCGTTCTTGAGAGGAGTGGTATCCGGAAACCGCGAGTGAACTGTTGAAGACCGCCGGCGCCGGCACGCCGTGGGGTTGGAGAACCGTCAACAACCAGACCGATCTCCTGGAGGAATCCCCTCATGACCGTGACGCTCCATTCACGGTGGGCGCGGCTCTTAGCCGGTGCCCTCGCGTCAGCGCTGACGTTGGCGTTGCTCGTCGTGCAGCCCGCCCAGTCGCACGAGGACGAGCACGGCAACGCACACGTGCTGATCTTCACCAAGACCACAGCATTCCGGCACACCGAAGCAATCACGCAGGGCGTGCCAGTGCTTGAAGCCGCATTCGACGCGGCCGGCATTTCGTCCGAGCACACCGAAGACTCGTCGATCTTCAACGACGAAGACCTGGCGCACTTCGACGCCCTGGTCATGTTCCAGACTTCAGGCGACCCGTGGACCGCGGAGGAGAAGGCGGCCCTGGAGCGCTACCAGCAGGCCGGTGGCGGGATCGTTGCGATCCACAACGCCTCCGACATGCGCGGCAACTACACCTGGTGGGATGAGCTGATCGGCTCGCTCATGCCGGGCCACGCCGCCACGGGCACCAGCCCTGGCCTATCCGGCACGGTCCGCGTCGAGGACCAGACCCACGCCTCCACGTCCCACCTGCCGAAGCGGTGGAACCGGGAGGACGAGTGGTACAACTTCTCGACCAACGTCCGGGGCGAAGCCCATGTGCTCGCGACGATGGACGAGACAACCTACGACCCAGGCGGCAACGCGATGGGGTACGACCACCCGATCTCGTGGTGCAAGATGTACGACGGCGGGCGTGCGTGGGTCACCGGCATGGGCCACTTCGGCGCTCACTACACCCAGGAACCCGACTTCATCCAGCACATCGTCGGCGGCGTCGAGTGGGCGGCCGGCCTGGTCGAGAGCGACTGTGGCGGCACGGTCTGGAGCCAGTACGAGAAGATTCCGCTCGACACCAACACCAGCGCTCCCTTCGCGATCGGCGTCGCACCTGACGGACGGGTCTTCTTCACCGAGCTGGTGCGCGGGCAGATCCGGGTGTACAACCCGGAGACTCAGACGACCTCGACGGCGATCACCATACCGGTCTACTCGGGCGGCGAGGACGGCCTGATGAGCATCGCCCTCGACCCGAACTTCGAGCAGAACGGCCACCTGTTCGTCTACTACTCGCCGGCCAGCGATGACGACACTGACCCGGCGAACTTCTTCAACCGGCTCTCCCGGTTCACCGTCGGCGAGGGATCTCAGATCGATCCGGCGTCCGAGGTCGTCATCATGAACGTGCCGGCCGGCCGGCTTCCTGACGAGCCGGGACACACCGGCGGCGGTATGGCGTTCGGGCCCGACGGCAACCTGTTCCTGTCCGTCGGCGACGACGTCAACCCCCACTCTGAGCCGTCGGGTGGCTACGCGCCGCTGTCCGAACGGGAGGGGACGTTCCACGACGCGCGGGCGACGTCCGCCAACACCAATGACCTGCGAGGCAAGCTGCTGCGGATCAAGCCTGAGCCGGACGGCGGCTACAGCATCCCCGAGGGCAACCTGTTCCCGCCCGGGACGGAGGACACCCGCCCCGAGATCTACGCGATGGGCTTCCGCAACCCGTTCCGGTTCTCCATCGACCCGGAGACGGGCTGGGTCGGCCTGGCCGACTACGGCCCGGACAACGGCAGCAACAACGCCAACCGCGGTCCGGCCGGCATGGTCGAGTACAACTTGATCAAGGAGCCGGGCTTCTACGGCTGGCCGCTGTGCATCGGGCCGAACGAGCCGTACCGCGACGTCGACTACAGGACGAACCCGGTGACGGTCGGGGACTACTTCGACTGCGACAACCCGATCAACGACTCGATCCGCAACACCGGGCTGACCGAGCTACCGCCAGCCAAGGAGCCGATCATGTACTACGGCTACCAGGTTTCGTCTGTGCCGGACGTCATCCCGGCCGGCGGCGGTCTGGCGCCGATGGGCGGGCCGTTCTACGACTACGACCCGGCACTGGAGTCGGACACCAAGTTCCCCGAGTACTACGACGGCAAGCCGTTCTTCTACGAGTGGGCCAAGAACCGGCTTTACTCGTTGGACCTGACGGAGGATGGCAGCGGCCTGGAGAAGATCAACCACTTCCTTCCGCCGCCGAACGAGCAGTGGATGGCGCCGATCGACTCCAAGTTCGGGCCCGAGGGCTCGCTGTACGTGCTCGACTGGGGCGGCGGGTTCGGCCGCGACAACCCGAACTCCGGCCTCTACCGGGTCGACTACGTCTCCGGCTCGCGCTCGCCAGAAGCGGTCGCGACGGCGACGCCGGACTCCGGCCACGCTCCGCTGACCGTCCAGTTCGACGGGACGGGCAGCACCGACCCGGAGGATGAGGAGCTCGCCTACGCGTGGGACTTCGACAATGACGGCACGGTTGACGCCACCGAGGTCACGGCCGAGCACACGTACACCGAGAACGGCGTGTATGACGCCCGGCTGACCGTGACCGACCCGCACGGCAAGACCGGCACCACAACGGTCCCGATCACGGTGGGCAACACCCGGCCAGAGGTGAGCTTCAACCTGCCGCCGACCGGGGCGTTCTTCGACTTCGGCGACGAGGTTTCGTGGGACCTGTCCGTCACCGACGTCGAGGACACCGAAGTCAACGACGCCGATGTGATCATCCAGCCGGCACTCGGCCACGATGAGCACGCCCACCCGTCAGATCCACAGATTGGGCGGACGGGCTCGGTGGTCACCGCACTCGGCGGCGGGCACGGCGAGGGGACGAACGTCTTCTACGTCATCGACGGCAGGTACACCGACTCCGGCGGCGAGGGTGAAATCCCCGCGCTGACCGGTTCGGACACCACGCTGCTGTTCCCGAAGCAGCGCGAAGCGGAGTTCCACTCGGACGCCGACGGCGTCACCGTGGCCGAGTCGCGGGACGTCGAGGGCCATGGCGAGGCCGTCGCCGGCGAGAACGGCGATTGGGTGTCGTTCGACCCGGTCAACCTGCTGGACATCGATGCGCTCGTGCTGCGGGCTGCGTCCGCGACGGGCGGGACGATGGAACTGCGACGGGACGCGCCGGACGGCGAGTTGCTCGGGACGGCTGACGTCCCGGCCACTGGCGGTGCCACCCGGTTCGTCGACGTGCCGGTGGAGGTATCCGACCCCGGCGAGTCGTTCACGCTGTACGTGGTCTTCCCAGGAGCAGGGGAGCGGCGGCTCAATTTCATCGAGGCCGACGGCAAGGGCGTCTCGCCGACGACCAAGCCGAAGGTCGCCATCACCACCCCTGGTCCGGACGACGACCTCGAGCCGGGCGAAATCGCAGTGACGGCCGAGGCCAGTGACGCGGAGAACACGATCACCGAGGTCGAGTTCCTGGTCAATGGCGAGTCGATCGGCACCGACTCCGAGGCGCCGTACGAGACGACCTGGACGGTCACCGAGGAGCAGCGCTACCAGCTCACCGCTGTCGCCACCAACGACCTCGGGGTCAGCACGACCTCCCGCATCGTGGAGGCCGAGGTTGGTGACCTGTTCGGCGATTGGCAGACGTTCAGCAACGCCAACGGTGTGTTCGACCGGCCGAACATCGACACCTGGGTGATCGACTCCGCCGGTGCGAACATGTGGCAGGGAACCGATGAGTACAGCGCGGTCTACCTGCCCGGCGCAGCTGGTGAGGTGTGGACCGCCACGGTGCGCATCGACAGCCAGACGCTCTCGCACAACTCGGCAAAGGCCGGACTGATCGTCCGCAACGACGTCACTGCTCCCGGATCGTCTCCGGGGTACGCGGCGCTGGCGATGCGGGCGGGTTCCGGGTTCGAGTGGCTGCGCGACACCGACGGCAACGGCCAACTGGACGCCAGCACCGGCGCCAGCACAACGAGCTACCCGGCCTGGGTGCGGTTGGTGCGTGACGGCGATCAGTACACCGCGTACTGGAGCAAGGACGGTGAGAACTTCACCGTCATCGGTGACCCGGTCACGCTGCCTGGTGCCAGCTCGTTCCAGGAC
>JASLBX010000582.1 GCA_030146385.1 Jiangellaceae bacterium
CCTGACCGGCGATGCCCGCGCAGGCGAGGTGGGAGGTGACGTCCGGGTAGCGCGCCAGTTCCTCCCAGCTGTCGGTGGCCGGGTCGTAACGGTGGACGCGGTTGAGGGTGCAGTTGTTCGTGCACCCTCCGACGATGTAGAGCTGATCGTCCAGGACCGCCCGGCCGGCGGCCGCGAAGATGAACGGAGCGTCCGAGCCGGTGCTCCAGGCGTCGATCTCGGGGTCGTAGATGTACGTCCGCCGCGATCCCTGGCTCAGCGGCGGCCAGCCGCCGGCGACGTAGAACTTGCCGTCGATCACCGCACCCGCGGCCGCCTGCAGCGGCTCGGGCAGGTCGGCGATGGGCGACCAGGACTGTTCCGCCGGGTCGTAGACGTACGCCGCGGTCAACTGCCGACCCGCGTCTCGGCCACCGGCGGAGTAGATCTTCCCGTCGAGCTCGCCGACGGCGTTGTCCATCACGTTGATCGGGTAGTCCGGCAGGTCGACCCACGGCGCTGCCGCGGACGCGAACTCGCTCGGCTCCCACCCGCCACCGCCAGTCGCGGTGGTGTCCCCCGACCTCAATGGCGAGAACTCGCCGGGGACGCGGACAACGTCGGCACCAGCCGCGGCCATGGTGGCTTGCGGAATTTCGTACGAGCCGTCGCGCTCCCGCAGTTCCACGTTGGCCGGCGCCGAGCCGGTGTTGGTGACTGTGAAGCTGACCTTGCCGGTGCGACCCTGCGTGACATCAGCGGCCAGATCGGACGGTTCGACGGTGAGTTGACCGGCCGGCATCCGGAAGTCGCGCTCGGTCACCCGGCTCGCATCCACAGCCGCATTCCGGCGGTCCGGGCCGTACAGATCGGTCACAGCCGTGAAGCTCAGCCGGCCAGTCAACGAGGAGAACAGCCAGTAGAAGCCGTCGTCCAGGCCGGCGTCCTCCGGGGTGGCTACGGACTCGGCGGTCTCATCCGGATTGCCGTCGCTGGTGACGGCCGCACCGCTGACCGGCTCGCCGGTGTTGCGGTCGCGGACGTGGCCGACGACCAGCCCGGTCGGCACCGGCTCGCATGACCGGGTGCCGACGAACACGTCGTCGATCTGCCAGAACCGTGTGCTGAATATGGTGTGATTGAACAGCCGGAACCGGACCTGCACAGCGGGCTCGCCTGCGGCCTGAGGGATGGGGATGATCTCCTCGGCCGGACCCCGGGCGTTGCTGTCCTGCTTGAGTGGCGTCTCCCAGGTGGCGCCGCCGTCGACGCTCAGGTCGACATGAGCGATCGCCCGCAGTCGGTTGAGATCCTGCCGGAAGCGCAGGATAGGCGTCTCGTGCCCAGTCAGGTCGACCACCGGTGTCACCAGCGAGGCGTCGAGTTCGCCGCTGAGCCCCGGCGTCCGGTCGGCGACGGCGAATCCGCCCTCGCCTCCGGTCAGGTTCCCGCGCCCGCGCGGGTCGTCGAAGTGCCAGCCGTGGCCCGAGCCGGAATGGTCAACGACCGACCAGCCGTCGGGCAGTGCCTCGTCGTCGAAGCCCTCGAGCAAGCCGTCGTAGGTGTGTTCGTACCCGACGTCCAGGCAGCCCTCGGCATCCACGGGCACCGCGATGTCGTGGGTGACGTTGCTGTCCCCCACCGTGATCTCTTCAGTGACGGTTTCGTATCCGTCGTACCGCGATTGGACGGTGAGCGTGACCGTTTCGTTCGCCGGCAGGGTGAGGCTGTACCGGCCGTTCGCCGGCTTGGTGTAGATCGCGCCGCCCGGCATGCCGTCGACACTGATGCTCGCGTAGAGCGGCCACCCGTGGCCGGATCCGTCAGTGACCTGACCCCTGACCGTCACGGCGGGAAGTGCCTCCAGCACGAAATCGAGCGGGGACGTCTGCCCGGTCGCGATGGTGACGTCCGCCGCCTGCTCCGGATAGCCGAACGCCGACACGGCGACCGAGTAGTCGCTGGGCGGCAGGGCCACTGAGTAGGTGCCGTCCGGCCCGGTAACACGGTCGCGGTCGACCAGGCCGGTGATGGTGAGATCGGCGCCGGGAACGGGGTTGCCGCTGTCGGCGTCGGTCACGGTGACCGCTAGCGTGCCGGTGTTCTCCACCTCGGCCGAGTCGACGAGGGCGAGCGCATCCAGCCGACCCTCGCCGAAGACGTTGTTGTCCTCGGAAGTACCTCCGCATGTCTCGTCGGGAGAATCCGTAGCGCTACCGTCAAGCCGGGTCCGGGTGCCTTGGACTTCTCCGATCAGCGACGGCGCGGCAGACCACAGCAGCGCTACGGCGCCGGCGACATGGGGTGCGGCCATCGAGGTACCGCTGACGGCGCCGTAGCGGCTGCCGGGCAGTGCCGAGCGAATGTTCATGCCCGGAGCAGAGATGTTCGGCTTGATCTCGCCGTCCTGCCCGGGGCCTCGGCTGGAGAAGGCGGCGATCTGATTGTCTGCGTCGTAGGCGCCGGTCGAATAGTTGATCGTCCGGCTGCCCGGCGAGCCGCTTGTGCGACATGCTGGCCCGTTGTTGCCGTTCGACCAGACAGCGAAGATACCGGACGCCTCCCAAGCCAGCGCGATGTCTTCCATGAACGGGTCATTGGTCGGGAACTCGCTGCCCCAGGAGTTGTTGATGATGTGCGGCCGCTTGCTCGCGTCCGGATTGTTGCCAGCAAGATTGGTCGGCTCGAGCATCCACTGGCCCGACGTGATGAGCGCGTTGTCAGTCGGGCAGCAGCCATTGGCGGCGATCCAGGTTACCTCCGGAGCGACGCCGATCTTGTTGTCGCCGCCGTCGTCACCGACCATCGTGCCCATGGTGTGAGTGCCGTGCCCGTCGGTGTCGCAGGGCGCGTCGGCGCACACACCCGCAGCATCGAACCAGTTGTAGTTGTGGTCGAAGACGCCGTTGCCCAGATTGCCGCGGTACTGGTTCACCAGCGCGGGGTGTGAGAACTGCACGCCGGTGTCGATGTTCGCGATCGTGATGCCTGCACCCTCAACGCCGTACTGCTCCCACACGTCATCGGCGTTGATGTTGGCGATGCCCCATTCGACGGCGGTGCTTAGCGCCCGTACCTCTTCCTGTCCCTCCTCGGGGTCGGGCACCTCATACGTCGTAGTCGGATGTAGCGAGTCGACGTCCGGATGAGTCGCCAGTTCCTCGGCCAAGGCTTCCGATCCGTCCTGCACGTAGATCGCGTTGGTGGCCCAGAACGCCTCGTACCGCACGCCGTCGGTGTCCAACTCCGCCCGTACGTCCGCCTGGCTCGCCTCCGCCG
>JASLBX010000594.1 GCA_030146385.1 Jiangellaceae bacterium
CTACTGGGACTACACCAAGCAACACGTGCTCAACAAGCTCGGCCTGCACGACGTCGTACCGAACAACACACACATCGACGACGGGCTGGATGCCTGGCCGCACGGAGGCGAGCTGGATCCGAACAAGCCCGCGTTCTTCCAGTCCACCGGCGGCTGGTCGGCGTCGGCGCGCGACCTGGCGCAGATCATGTGCGGAATCGACCAGACCAGCAACAACCTGCGGCTGCTCAAGCCGGACACCGTAACTGAGATGCAGAGCATCCCGTTCGAGGAAGCAGATGGGGACCAGCCGCATGGCTGGGACCGGCGAACCGCAGGCAACGAGCGCTACAAGAACGGCCGGCTCACGGGTGGGACGTCGGGCATCATGAAATTCCTGCCCGGACGGTTCGACGACGCTCCCAACGACGAGATCAACGTGGCGATCGCGATCAACAAAGCGGTACCCGATGACGAGTTGAAAGCCCTGCCGGCCCTGCTGCGCGACATCGCAGCCGAGGTCGCGTCAGCCGACATCGCCGATGACTACGACCTGTTCGATCCCGAGTACCGCTGCGTCGGAGACGGGCCCACCCTGACCATCTCCGACCCCAACGACGGCACGAGCTTCTCGCTCGGCACCGAGATCCTCTTCGAAGCCGAGGCCCGGGACGCGAACGGCGAGCCGTTGCCGGTCACCTGGGAGCTTCCGAGCGGGGACGTGGAGACGCAGCCCGGCGTCGGCGGCAAGCACGCCGTGTTCTACGACTCGCTGCCCACCGGGACGCACACGATCGTCGCCACCACGACGGACGCGGGTGGCCGGCAGGCGCAGGACGACGTCACGGTCGAGATCACGTACGAGGCTCCGGACGTGGAGATCGTCAGCCCGGACAACAACGCGACCGTGTGGGCGGGTGAGCCGCTGGACCTGAGTGGGCAGAGCCAGGTCGGGTACTCCACACTTCCCGACGATCAGGTGAGGTGGAGCATCACGCGTGGCGGTGAGGTCATCCGTACCGGCGAGGGCCACAACCTCACAGTGCCGGGCGAGTTGATGGTGCCGGGGACCTACGAGATCACCTTCGAGGGTCACGACTACGTCGAGTACGACAGTCATTCGATCGGTATCACCGCCGAGCCGAGGCCCGACTATCATCCGACCGCCACGATCATCGCGCCGGAATCGGGCAGCGAGTACCCAGCCCCTTCTGGGAAAGCAGCGGAGGCGACGTTCGGTGGATCAGCCGTGGACGGCGACGGCACCCCGATCGACGGAACGTACTTCCGTTGGACCGTGTCGGGCGGCGGGGAGGAGGACGTCCTGCTATGCGCCGGAGCCAACATCCCGGAGAGCCCCGGCACCGACCAGGATTGCTCGACGTTCTCGGCAGAGTTCAAAGGCCACGGGTTCGTCGGCTCCATGAACTACACCGTCACGCTCAAGGTGTGGGACGCGAACGGCAACTCCGACACTGCGAGCACAGTGGTGTCGATCTACGTGCCACCGGTGAGCTGAACCAAGCGCAGACCGCCGCGCCAGGGTTCAGTGAACCCTGACGCGGCGATGCCGCTACTTAGGGGAGCGTCCAGGTGGCCGGCGGCTTCACCTGATCCCAGAGCCAGATCTGGAAGAACCAGTCCAGGTCATCGCCGGTGACCTCCTCGAACACCGCCTGGAAGTCCTCGGACGTCCCGGCCGAGTCGTCATACCGCTCGAGCCACAGCCGAGTACCGGCGAAGAACGCATCGTCGCCGACCTCGACCCGTAGGGCGTGCAGCGTCGCTGCGCCGCGGTCGTAGACCTGGCCGTTGAACAGGCCGTTCGGCCCGGGGTCGCCGATCTGGAACGACCAGTAGGCCGGCGTCCGGGCGGGTGCGTACCAGTTGTTGTAGGCCTGCTGGACGGTTCTGATGCCACGTTCTTCATTCCACAGCCACGTCCCGTAGGTCGCCCAGCCTTCGTTGAGCCAGATGTCCTGCCACCGCTCGGGGCTCACCGCGTTGCCGAACCACATGTGGGCCAGCTCGTGCGCCACAGTGCCTTCGTTGGCCTGGCGGGAGTACACCGGCCGGGTCTGCGTCTCGAGCGCGTATCCGACGCTGTCGTTGTCGACGATCGATCCGTACGAGTTGAACGGGTAGTCACCAAACAAGCCCTCGAAGAAATCGATCATCTCCGTCTGCCAGCCCAGGCTGTTGTTCGTGACGTCCAGCGCGCTCGCCGAGAGCTTTGTGTCGACCGCGTCAAGGATCGGCACTCCGCTGGACGAATAGTACGTCTCGCGCAGGTCGAGGTCACCAACCGACGCCGTCGTCAGGTAGCTGGCCTGCAAGTCTGGTGCGTTCCAGTACCACGTCGTCCAGCCGTCCTGCGTTTCCGGCTCCCTGGCCGGAAGGCCGTTGGCCACCGCCACCTTGCCTTCAGGCACGGTGATCTCGAAGCTGTACGTCGCCTTGTCGGTCTGGTGGTCGCTCACCGGATACCACGTCATAGAACCGTCCGGCTCGCTGACGACCATTGCGCCGTCCCGCGTCGTCACCCAGCCGTACAAGAAGCCGTCGATGTCCAGTGGCCGGATGGTCGTCCCGCCGTACTCCACGACGACCCGTGCGGTCTCCCCTTGCTTAATCTTGGGACGTGGCTGGACGGTGAGTTCCCAGATGCGAGCGGAGTCGTCCTGGACCTGCCAGTACGCGGGGCCCTCGACCTCGACACCCGGGTCGGGAGGCGTGATCTCGGTCGCCAGCTTGCCGTTGACCGTCACTGCCCGCACATCCATGCCGCGCAGGTCCAGGTTGAACCGGTCAAGATCCTGGGTCGCGACGAGGTCAATGGTGGCAATGCCGTCGAGTTGGCCCTGGATCGGCGCGGGCGCCGGGGCTGGCGGCGCGTAGGTGATATCCAGGTCGTAGTGCTGCACGTCGTACCCGCCGTTGCCCGAGTACGGGAAGTAAGCGTCGCCGTCGCCGGCCGCCCCCTCCGTGTACCGTGGCTCGCCCTGCTCATCGGGCGCGGCGGCTGCTCCACCAGCTACAACGAGTGCTCCGACGGTTACCAGCGCGGC
>JASLBX010000009.1 GCA_030146385.1 Jiangellaceae bacterium
GCACGAGCCTGCTGGTCGGGGTGCACGCCTTGACGCCGGATAAGCCGACGGCCGGCATGCTGTTCGCGGAGCGTCACGGCTTCACCCGGCGGATCACCGACATCTTGCGGGTGCAACGCCCACCGTTCCAGATGGACCGCCTCACCGAGCTTGAGCGCGAGGCCCAGCGGTTCGCGTCCGACTACAAGCTGGTCACCTGGCATGGCCGGATTGCCGAGGAGCACATAGCCGAGTACGCCCGCCTCGCCGGCCGCATGTCGACGGACGTCCCCATGGGTGAGCTCGACTACGAACCGGAGGTATGGGATGTCGAGCGCGTGCGCCTCGGCGAGGACCGCCGGATCAGGATGGGGCGCGACTGGTGGTGCACCGTCGCCGTCGCGCTAGACGGGACGCTCGCCGGCATGACGGAGATCGGGCTGGCCGTCGACAGCGACCACAGCGCCTTCCAGGGCGACACGATCGTGGACCGGCCGCATCGCGGTCACCGGCTCGGCCTCCTGCTGAAGATCGCCAACCTTCGCGCACTACTGGCCGATCGTCCCGGCGTCCAGGCTGTTTGGACGTGGAATGCGGTGTCAAATCGCCACATGATCTCGGTCAACGAGCGGCTCGGCTACGCCAAGGCGGGCTGGGAGGCGATGTACCAGCGCGACTGAATCGCGGCCCTGGAATGCTTGAGCATGTGAAGTTCACCAACACGATCACGATCAACTGCCCACAACCGGCGGTGTTCGCGTACCTCGCCGACTTCGAGAACGTCCCGCAGTGGAACCACGCCATCGAACGGACCCGGAAGATCACCGACGGGCCTGTCGGCGTGGGCACCCGGTACCACCAAACCCGGACGCTGCCCCGGCGTGGCGAGGAGACGTTCGAGGTGATCACCTTCGAGCCACCGCGCGAACTCGCGGTTCGAGGCGACGTCGGTCCGTTCCACGGGGACCTCACGTACGTCCTCGACTCAGCGGATGGCGTGACCACCCTGACCAACACCGTCGATCTGCAAGCCGCGGGCCCGTTGAAGGTCGTAGCTCCCCTGACGTCGTCCCGGATCAAGGCCGCGGTGGCCGGCAACTTGGACGTGCTCAGGCAGATCCTGGGGCGCGGCGTCGGAGCGCCTGATCAGCTGAACTAGAGCTTGCGGAGACGGATCCGCCGGACGGCGTGGTCAGGCCCCTTGTGCAGGACGACGGACGCCCGACCGCGGGTCGGTGCGATGTTCTGGCTGAGGTTGGGCCCGTTGATGGTGTCCCACAGGTGCTCGGCCTGGCTGATCGCCGCGTCGTGGTCGAGCTGCCCGTACCGCTGGAAGTACGACGACGGGTCGCGGAAGGCGGTCTCGCGCAGCCGCAGGAACCGCTCCACATACCACTGCCGCACGTGGTCCTCGGCCGCGTCCACGTAGATCGAGAAGTCGAAGAAGTCGCTGACTGCCAGCTCGCTGACCCCGTTAGGCCGGGTGCGGGCCGGCTGCAGCACGTTCAGGCCCTCGACGAGCAGGATGTCCGGGCGTTCGACCACGATCTCCGTGCCCGGCACGATGTCGTACGTCAGGTGCGAGTAGACCGGTGCCCGCACCTCGGCGGCGCCCGACTTCACCTGTGCGACGAACCGCAGCAACGCCCGCCGGTCGTACGACTCCGGGAAGCCCTTGCGTTGCATCAACCCGCGCCGCTCGAGCTCGGCGTTCGGCAGCAGGAACCCGTCCGTCGTGACGAGCGACACCTTCGGGTGTTCGGGCCACCTGGCCAGCAGCAACCCCAGGAGCCGGGCGGTCGTGGACTTGCCTACGGCCACCGAACCGGCGATCCCGATCACGTACGGCGTCCGTTCGGGCAATTCGCCGAGGAAAGTCTCGGTCGCGTGATGCAGCTCAGCGGTGGCCGCCACGTGCAGGTTGAGCAGCCTCGACAGCGGCAGGTAGATGTCGCGTACCTCATTCAGGTCGATGTAGTCGCCGAGGCTGCGGACCTCGTCCAGCTCTGCTGCTGTCAGGGGGAGCGGGGTCTTGTCGCTGAGCTTTGACCAAGCGGAGCGATCCAGCTCGACGAATGGCGAGGTCGGCGAGGAGTTCTGTCCCCGTACGTGTGTCAACCGAGCGACCTTTCGTCGGGTTTGTCGCGCCATTCCCCGGGCGGCCATCGTAGCGGCGCGGTGCGACCCGCGACGATCTCGGATGCGTCCTGGCGCGCCCTGTGGCGTACGCTGAGCCGCGTGTGCGGAATCGTAGGGTACGTAGGCGGACAGTCGGCACTCGACGTCGCTCTCGAGGGTTTGCGCCGGCTCGAATACCGGGGTTATGACTCTGCTGGAGTGGCTCTTGTCGCCGACGGCGCGCTGGCCTCGGCCAAGGCGGCCGGCAAGCTGGCCAACCTGGAGAAGGCTTTGGGCAACGACCCGATGCCGGCAGCGACAACCGGGATAGGACACACCCGGTGGGCCACCCACGGACCGCCTACCGATCGCAACGCGCACCCGCATCTCGACGAGGCGGGACAGGTCGCCGTGATCCACAACGGGATCATCGAGAACTTCGCCGTCCTGCGTCGTGAGCTCGAGGCCGCTGGCGTCGTCATGGAGTCCGACACCGACACCGAGGTGGCGGCCCACCTGCTCGCAGCGGAGGTGGCGTCCGGAGCAGACCTCGGCGACGCCCTGCGCGGCGTGTGCCGTCGTCTCGAGGGCGCATTCACCCTTGTCGCCGTCCACGCCGGGACGCCCGACCGGGTGGTCGCTGCCCGCCGCAACTCGCCGCTCGTCGTGGGACTGGGCGACGGTGAGAACTTCGTCGCGTCCGATGTCGCGGCGTTCATCGCACACACGAGGGAAGCACTCGAGGTGGCCGACGGCCAGGTCGTCGAGATCACGCCGGACGGCGTCACGCTGACCGACTTCGACGGCGCTCCTGCGGAGGAGAAGCGGTACCACGTCGACTGGGACGCGTCCGCGGCCCAGAAGGACGGCTACGACTACTTCATGCTCAAGGAGATCGCCGAGCAGCCCAAGGCGGTCGCCGACACGCTCCTCGGCCGGGTGGACGAGGCCGGCAGCCTCACCCTGGACGAGATGCGGCTCTCAGACGACGAACTCCGTGACATCGACAAGATCATCATCATCGCGGCCGGGACGTCGTACTACGCGGGCCTGGTGGCCAAGTACGCGATCGAGCACTGGACCCGGATTCCGTGCGAAGTGGAGCTGGCCAGCGAGTTCCGGTACCGCGACCCGATTGTCGGCCAGCGCACCCTCGTCGTTGTCATCTCGCAGTCCGGCGAGACGATGGACACCCTGATGGCGCTGCGCCATGCGCGCGAGCAGGGCGCGCGGGTGCTGGCGATC
>JASLBX010000030.1 GCA_030146385.1 Jiangellaceae bacterium
GCCGCGACCACGTCGTCCCGGCGTTCATCTCGCCCTCCCTCACGCTTCCAGTCGTCGACGGTGACCCTGCGCTGGGCACCTGGCAGAGCGTGGTGCTGGTCGACACGAACGTCGACAACCCGTCCCGCAAACTCCGCCTGTCATTCCTACCCGGATGAGTACCTGGGCGTGCTCAGGCAATCACTGACACACTTAGACTGTCGGCTCGTAAACCAAGGGAGGCGCCTGCGGTGGAACGCGATCGTGATGCAGCCGGACGC
This sequence comes from Jiangellaceae bacterium, assembly GCA_030146385.1. GTDB lineage: Bacteria > Actinomycetota > Actinomycetes > Jiangellales > Jiangellaceae > JASLBX01. The sequence goes on from JASLBX010000030.1 coordinate 261, forward strand.
GCTCGCAACGCCCGGCCTCGCGACGAGCTCGGCCGGCCGCTGCCCCACGGCTCGGTCGGCGTCGAGGGGGTTCCCGAGGGTCTGACCCTGCCGCCGGGCGAGTCCCTTGCCGAGGCTCAGCGGCTACTCGACAGCGGGCGCGCCTTCCATGCCCATGAGGTTCTCGAGGGCACGTGGAAGGCTGCGGACGAGCCTGAGCGGGAGTTGTGGCGCGGGCTCGCCCAACTCGCCGTCGGAATCACTCACACCCAACGCGGCAACGCGCGGGGAGCCGTGCAGCTTCTCGACCGCGGCGCCGCACGGATCGCGGCATACGCCGACAACCCGCCGTACGGGATCGACGTCAACGGGCTGGTGGCGTGGGCACATGACACCGCCGGCCGGATCGCGGCGGCGGGCGCTGACGCTTCTATCCCGACTCCGCGCCTCCGCCGCGAACAGAGCTGACCGCCTCGCCGGGTTCCAGCTGTTGATCATGGGAGATCCGTGGTTCAAGTCGCGTGTTCGCCACGAATCGCCCCATGATCAACGCTTCGGGTTGTTGTTGCGTTAGCCCCGATCAGACGTGCAGGTGGGCGGGTTCGTGCGTTACCTCCTCGAGCTCGCCGGCGGCCTTGTCCAGCAGCTGGTGCACGAGGTCCGAGAGCGCCCGGGCGGTCGCGATCTCCTCACCGATCTTCGGCCGCGCCGGGTCAGCGGGGTTTCGGCGGGCGTGACCGTTCGCGTTCAACTCGGCGCCGTCCGGCATGCGCAGCGTTGCGGTGGCATCGGTCCGGACGTCGTCCTCGCTGAAGCTCACCTCGATGTTCCAGGTGGTCGGCATCGACATCACCTCCTCAAGCTTCATTCCCCAGCATCGTCCATCAGCGTGGCCCGCGCAGCAGGAACGTCCTGCTCAGTTCGGCCCGCAAACTCACCGGCCGGCCGTCACCAGCGCGTGATCGTTTGTTGTTCCGGGCGCAATGCGACCACGTAACAAAGCACGATCGTGAGGTTTACCAGCGGAGTAGCGCGCCGACGCGGTCGTGGGCGGACAGGGGCGCGGCAGCCGTCGCGTCCAGGATGCTCACCGCCGCACCCTCACGAATCGCCAGCTCGATCATCCGCTCGTCCAACCGCTGTTCCGGAGCCAGGTGCGCAGGGTCGACCCCCTGCGGGACGTCCGTCTCGGTGGTAAGCGTTCCGTCGGGCGCCCGCCGGCCAGCCCAGGTCAGGTCGGCGGCGAGGAGCAGATGCGCCACCCGGCCCTGCTGGAGGGCGGCCAGGGTAGGCGCCAGCCCACAAGCACCCGTCTCGCTGTTCGTGTTGAAGGCGGCGTCCCGTACTCGCTCGGAGAGCCGGAGTTGCCGCTCAGCCCGCGCCTGTTCGATGGCCGGCACGACCGTCGTCGCGAGCTTGTGGGGGTTGTGGCCGGTGACGGTGCGGGGCACTGTGACCACCGACGCGGCCAGGTTGCCCGGTAGTCCGGCAGAAACAGCGTGAGCGTACTTGGCCTCGCCGGTGATGGCGATGCATTCCCACCCGTAGTTCTTGGCATGAGCCGCGATCTCGCTACCCAGGGTGTGGAGGTAGCGCAGTAGGCGGTCCTCCGCACGTTGCTCGAACAGGTCGTGGTGCGATGCGCTGCTGTGGTGCGTGGTGCTTACGGTGGCGTGGCCCTTGCCGGTCAACTCGCGCCGGTCAGCGAGATCGTCGGGGTGTGCGATGGTCGCGACGTCAGTGGCCACGCCGAGCCGCACATCAACGATGCGTACCTCGTCCACGCTGACTGCCACCGCGCCGGCCGGTCCGGCCGCGCTCCAGGCTGAGACGAGGGGGCGGAGTTGCGCAGTCGGTGCCACTGCGACGTGATCGATCAGCGGGACCTGCAGGGTGAACCATTCGACCTGGCCGTTGTTGACCGGTGCGAACAAAGCCCGGCCCAATCCTGTGGTCCGCGAGTCCAGCAGTGTCTCGACGTCGTCGTCGATTGCGTGTAGCCGCGAGCTGACCGCCGTGTAGTAGTCGCGAGACCCGCTCTGGCGGGCCCGCTCGCGCAGCCGCTTCAGCTCGGTCCGAGCCCGCGCGCGCCACGCCGGCTGGGCTGACTCATCATGCGGGTCGGCGGTGGCGTAGAGCGACAGCACACCCATCCGGTCGGTCATGGTGGCCAGCGAGCGGAGCGTCGTCCAGTCAAAGGACACTGCGGGTCACCCCCATATGTCCGCGTGGTCGCTTCTGCTGCCGAGACTACGCGGAGATGCGGTTGCTGTGGGTGCCCTTCTCGGGCCTTAACATGATCGTCGGCACTTTCCGGGCCATGTACGCGGAAAGTGCCGATGATCAGCTGAGAATGGAAAAGGTGGGTTAGACGGGCCGGACGTTCTCGGCCTGTGGGCCCTTCTGACCCTGCACGATGTCGAACTCCACGCGCTGGTTCTCGTCCAGCGTGCGGAAGCCCTCGGTCGCGATCGCGGTGTAGTGGACGAAGACGTCCGCGTCACCGGTGTCCTGTGCGATGAAGCCGAAGCCCTTCTCGCTGTTGAACCACTTGACGGTTCCCTGTGCCATGGTGCTCAAGTCCTCCTGGGACGTACTTGGCCCGCATCTGTCGCGGACCGCTTTCGCCGCTGCTGTCGTGGCCCCATCTCGCGTACCTGAGCCATCTACGGCAAAACGCCCGGGAGCGGTTGGGCCCCCGGGCGTTCGGGAACGTGCGTGGAACTGCAACTGCAACAACTCGATGCAGCGTAGCAGCAGACCGGGCCGGAGGCACTAGCCAGCCGAAACCGAGTCCGCGAGGAGGGACAAAGCGCAGGCCAGCGCGGCTAGGGCAACTTCCAGTCGACCGGCTCGGCGCCCAGGTCGGCCAGCAGCGTGTTGGCCCGGCTGAATGGGCGAGACCCGAAGAATCCGCCGCGGGCCGACATCGGGCTCGGGTGCACTGATTCGATGCACGGAACGTTGCCGAGCAGCGGCCGGAGGTTCCGAGCGTCCTTCCCCCAGAGGATCGCCACCAGCGGTGTGCGGCGCGCCGCGAGCGTGCGGATCGCCTGCTCGGTGATCTCCTCCCAGCCCTTGTTTCGGTGTGAACCAGGTCGACGAGGTGCGACCGTGAGCGCTCGGTTGAGCAGCAGGACGCCGTGCTCGGCCCAGGGGGACAGGTCGCCCGTAGCCGGCTCGGGGTAGCCCAGGTCGTCGCAGTACTCCCGGAAGATGTTGATCAGGCTCGGCGGCAGGGGACGGACGTCCGGCGCCACCGAGAAGCTGAGGCCCACGGCGTGGCCAGGCGTCGGGTACGGGTCCTGTCCCACGATCAGAACCCGGACCTGCTCGAACGGTTGGGTGAACGCCCGCAGCACATTACTGCCCGCCGGTAGGTACGACCGGCCGGCGGCCAACTCGGCACGAAGGAACTCGCCCATCGCGGCGACGCGCGGAGCCACCGGCTCGAGGGCCGCAGCCCAACCCGGATCAACCAGCTCATGCAGGGGACGCGCCGGCATGACCCCACACCTTACCCCGTTCGATCACGTTCAGCAGGCGTAGCCATGCCGTACCAGGCGCATGCGGGTAGTACGGCGCCGATTCCCCTGGTGGGCCGCCCACTTACCGGTCAGCCGGGTTCGCCGCGCCGCTTGCGTTGCGTGACCCACGCGAAGTCGATGGCGGCGATCGCAGCGAGCACCACGCCGATGATCATTAGCCAGACCCGGTCGGCCCGGGCGGCCAGGAACGTGATGACGGCGCTGACGGCGAAACCGAAGCCGGCCAGAAAGAGTCGAAGCGTCAGCGCACTCCGAGCCGGCGGCGCGCCCGCGAAGCCCCCCGTGGGGTCGTGGTAGTCGTCCAACCCGCGCTCGTACCGCTCGTGATTGTCTGGCGGGTGGTCGTTGCTGCCCATATTCCTTGATACCCGATCGGAGAGCTTCGACGCCGACCCAGGCGGCGGCAGGGGCAGGCGTTCAGACGCCGAATCCGACCTTGTCCAACTGGGATATGCCCCTGTCGACGTAGTCCAAGACGTCCTCGCCTTTCTCGAGGGCGGCGAACGCGGCCGCCATGATCCCGCCGATCAAGGCCCCTGTCCACACCCGAACGGACAGATCGTCCGGTTCTCGTCCGGCGCGCTTAGCGATGGCGCTGGCCAACATGTCGGTGAGCTCTCCCATCCGCTCGCCCAGTGCGGCCCGCAGTTCGGGCACCTGGGCGATGAGATGCCAGCGAGCCATCTCCAGCGTGGATGCCTCCGGGTCCAGGGTGCTCATCACATCGTGCATCGCGGCCCGGATGGCTGCGAGCGGCGACAGGTCGGTCGGCTGGTTGACGAACGACTCAAGCAACACGGGGTCGAGCCGGTCGTACAGCACGGTCTCGGCCTTGGTTGGGAAATACCGGAAGAACGTGCTGGCCGACACCTCCGCCGCGTCGGCTATCTGTTCCACGGTCGTCGCGTCGTAGCCCTGCTCCAGGTAGAGCCGCAGTGCGGCGTCCTGGATGGCGGCGCGCGTCCGGGCCTTCTTCCGTTCACGTAACCCGACTGCGGGCTGCTGGCCGACCGCATCCATGGGTTGATTCTTACCCCTCCGCGCATCGGCCGGCAGCCCCACCACCTTCATGTCGGCTTAACCGGCGACGCCAGCAGGCGTCCGCTCCTCGATCTCGAGCGCCTTGGCCAGCCGCTCACCTTCGACGTCCACGTTGGGCAGCAGACGATCGAGCCAGCCTGGCAGCCACCACGCGTTTCGTCCCACCAAGGTGAGTACAGCCGGGACGATCGTCATCCGGACGACGAACGCGTCGATGGCGATAGCCGCCGCCAAGGCCAGGCCCACCTGCTTGACGTCCGCCGCATCGCCAAGCGCGAACCCGCCGAAGACGCTGATCATGATGATCGCCGCCGCTGCGACGACGCGCGAACCATGCCGGAAGCCGAGATCGACCGCCGTAACCGGGCCAGCGCCGTGTACGAACTCCTCGCGCATACGGGTCACCAGGAACACCTCGTAGTCCATGGCCAGACCGAACACCACGCCGATGATGAAGATCGGCAGGATGCTGATGATCGGCCCCGTCTGGTCCAGGCCGAGCGGCCCGGAGAGCCAGCCCCACTGGAAGACCGCAACGAGCACCCCGAATGTCGCGGCGATGGTCAGCAGGAAGCCAAGCGCCGCTTTGGCCGGGACGACCAGCGACCGGAACACGATCGTCAGCAGGACGACGGACAGCCCAACCACGACCAGCAGGTACGGGGCCATCGCTGCTCCCATCCGCTCGGTGAAGTCGATGAACACCGCCGTCGTCCCCGTGACCGCCAGCGACGCGCCGGATTCAGCCGCGATGGATAGTGCGCTGGCCCGGATCGTGTCCACGAGTTGCTCGGTCTCCTCGCTCGCCGGTCCGGTGGTTGGAATGACCGCAACGATCGCCGTGTCGCCGGCCTGGTTGAACTCTGGTGGTGCCGCGACCTGCACGCCCTCCGTCGACGCGAGCGATGCGTGCACCGCCTCCGCCGCTGTCGCCGGGTCTGCACTCGCGGCGGCGTCCACCACGACCAGGAGCGGGCCGTTGAAGCCGGGCCCGAAGCCCTCCGCGGTGAGGTCGTACGCCTTGCGCTGTGTGGTGTCCGGCGCGTAGTCGCCCTCGTCCGGCAGCCCCAGCCGCAGATCCGCCACCGGTATCGCCAGGACGCCCAGCGCCACGACCGCCGTGACGACGACAGCCACGGGCTTGCGCGTAACGAGCCCGATCCAGCGCCCGCTGACCGTCTGCGTGGAGCCCGTGTCGGCGTCGGGGTCACGCGGGTTGAGCCCGGGCAGCCGAGCGGTGATGGTACGTCCCGCGAATCCCAGCAGCGCCGGGAGCAGGGTCAGGGCGATCAGTACCGCGATTCCCACCGTCAGTGCCGCAGCAAGGCCCATCTCGGTGAGAATCGGCACACCGACCACCGTCAGTCCGACCAGAGCGATCATCACGGTAAGCCCGGCGAACACGACAGCCGACCCGGCGGTGCCGATGGCCCGGCCGGCCGCCTCCGGCCCGTCGTACGTCCGTACCTCGTGCCGGAACCTCGAGACGATGAACAGTGCGTAGTCGATGCCCACCGCGAGGCCGAGCATGGTGGCGAGGATGGGCGTGGTCGAGCTGATGTCCAGCAATCCGGTCGCAGCAGTGATCGCAGCGATACCGATCGCGACGCCGGTGATACCGGTGACGAGCGGCATGCCGGCAGCAGCAAGCGAGCCGAACGTCACGATGAGCACCAGAGCTGCCACGGCCAGGCCGAGCAGTTCGCTGCCGAACTCGTCTTCCTGCTCCAGCGCCTCGCCGCCGACCTCGACGGTCAGGCCATGCGCGCGTCCGGTCTCGGCTGCGTCGAGCAGGCCTTCCCGGGCGCTCTCGTCCAGCCCGAAGAAGTCCTCGGTGTAGCTGACGTGGGCCAGCGCGATGGTGCCGTCCGGGGACACCAGGCCGGAGTCGTACGGGCTCTCGACACCGGCAACCTGCGGCCCGGCCGCGATCTCGGCCAACACGTCCTCGACTGCGTCCTGGTTGGCCGGCTCGTCGAATGCCGTGCCGTCCGGTGCGACGAACACCACGCGCGCGGACGCACCGTCCAGCGCATAGCCCGGGAACCGTTCGGTCAGCAGGTCAAAGGCCTGCTGAGACTCGGCGCCGGGAATCGAGAACGAGTCGGACGTGGGGCCGGCGAGCGTCGCAGCAGCGCCGCCAACGGCGACCAGCACGGTGAGCCAGATCGCGCCGACGAGCTTGCGGCTGCGGTACGAGAACCGGCCCAACCGGTAGAGCAGCGTGGCCATGGAGGCCTCCTCTGGAGCAAACTGAAAGCAACTATCATTTGACAGTAACACGCACTTTGGTCTTCACCAAAGTCGGTTTGCTCTGGTGTCGAATTCGGAAGCGTCCCGAGCGTGGCGAGGATGAGACTGGCTATGACGAGGAGAGGACGATTGCCCATGCGTTACCGGGACGCCTTCCCGATCATCTACACCGCCGACCTGCCGCGAGCGCTCACCTTTTACCGGGACGCGCTCGGCTTCACGGAGACCTTCCGGTTCCCTGCCGACGGCGAGGCTCAGTTCGTGGCGATGCAGCTGGACGACTCGACAGGGATCGCCCTGTCGGGCCCCGGCGAGTCGTTGCACGGACGGCCCGTCCAGCCGGGCGCCAGGGGGTTCGAGCTGTGCCTGTACGTGGACGAGGTCGATGCGGCGGTGGCTGACCTCGCGAAGCGTGGGTACGAGGTGCTGCTGGCGCCGGCCGACCAGCCGTGGGGCGAGCGGATGGCCTATGTGGCCGATCCGGACGGCAATCCGGTGATGATTTGCGCTGTGCTGGGTTGACGAGCGGGATTGCCTCAGTAATCATTGAGTCAATGAGCACTGAGCTATCTCGGGAGCGGCGGGCGGCCGTGCATGCCGCGCTCGGCGATCCTGCCCGGCTCGCCATCGTCGACGCGTTGGCGTTGACGGACGCGTCCCCGAGCGAGCTCGGCTGTGCCCTCGGCATGCCGTCCAACCTGCTAGCCCACCATCTCGGCGTCCTGCAGGACGCTGGTGTGATCGTCCGGGGCAGGTCCGAGGCCGACCGGCGGCGGACATACGTCCAGCTTTCGCCCGATGTGCTGGGCTTCGCGGCCGCGCCGTGGCCGACGGACGTGCCGCGCGTCGTCTTCATCTGTACCCAGAACTCGGCCCGCTCGCAGCTGGCCGCCGTCCTGTGGGCGAGCCGGGCTGGCGTGCCCGTGGCCTCGGCAGGCACCAAGCCAGCACCGCGCGTGCATCCACACGCCGTGGCCGTCGCCCGGCGGCACGGCCTGGAGTTGCGCCGCGCCCGGACGGCGCACGTCCGTGACGTCGTACGCCCGGACGACCTGGTCGTGGCGGTATGCGACCACGCGTACGAGGAGCTGTCCGGAAACGGCCTGCCGCAGCTGCACTGGTCGATTCCGGACCCGGCGCGCAGCGCGTCGGTGGACGCTTTCGAGCACGCCTTCGACAGCCTGGACGAACGCGTCCGCCGGCTGGCAACCACCCTTGAGAAAGAGATGCAATGACCGGGGAGAACTGGACTCTCGAACAAGACATGGCTCTCGAGATGGCGGCCAGAACGTTGGCCGACGAGTTCGCCGGCACCTTCGGCCGAGAGACCATCGAGGAGTTTCTGCACACGAGCTTCGACCAGTTCGCCACCCATGCGACAGTGCCGAACTATCTGCCGTTACTGGCTGAACGCTTCGCCCGCCAGCGGCTCCGGGCGCTGGCCAAGGTCGAAGGCCAAGCCCACGACGGGCTTCCTGTCGTACTTTTCCTGTGCGTTCACAACGCCGGTCGATCGCAGATGGCGATGGGGATCTTCCAGCATCTGGCTGGCGACCAGGCCGTAGCGTGGTCGGGCGGATCTGAACCCGGCCACGAAGTGAACCCGGCGGCGGTCGCCGCAATGCGCGAGGTCGGCATCGACATCTCCGGTGAGTACCCCAAACCCTGGACGGACGAGATCGTTCGAGCTGCCGATGTCGTCGTGACCATGGGGTGCGGCGACGCGTGCCCCATCTTTCCGGGCAAGCGGTACGAGGACTGGGAGCTCGCCGACCCCGCTGGTCAAGGCCTAGAAGCCGTCAGGCCGATCCGCAATGAGATCGAACGCCGGGTCCGCAAATTGCTTGGCGAGTTGGGCGTAAAAGTGGCAGCGTAACCAAGGTCACACGCCCAACTAGCGATCGGCCACCTCGCATTCATCCGGAGTTCACCGACGTCCGGCCACTCTGTCACCTCGGCTCCTTACGTTCACGCTGTCAGCTCAATGGACGAACGTCCGAGAAGGGAAATCAGACGTGAGGATCCACCGTGTGGGACGGCGCCTGGCGCCGGTCGCGGTCGTTGCCGCGGCAATGCTTCTGGTTGCCGCCTGTGGCTCCGACGATCCTGTGGGTAGTGCTGGTAACAACAGCGGAGAAACGGCAAACGACGATAGCTCTGACGACACGGGCGATGCGGAAGGCACCGCAGAGCTCTCGGGCTCGATAGCGGGCGCCGGCGCCTCGTCTCAGGAGTCGGCGGTGCAGGCGTGGATCGCCGGCTTCCAGGCGATCAGCCCGGATGTTTCGGTTACATACGACCCGATCGGCTCGGGTGGTGGCCGTGAGCAGTTCATAACCGGTGGCACCGACTTCGGTGGCACCGACGCCGTCCTCGACGACGATGAGCTCGCCCAGTCGCAGGACGTGTGCGGGCCTGGCGGCGCCATCGACCTGCCGCTGTACATCAGCCCGATCGCGGTCATCTACAACCTAGAGGGCGTCGACGAGCAGCTGCAGATGTCGCCGGAGACGATCGCCGGAATCTTCAACCAGGAGATCACCAACTGGAGCGACCCGGCCATCGCCGAGGACAACCCCGACGTGGAGCTTCCCGACCTGGCGATCAACCCCGTCAACCGGTCCGACGAGTCGGGTACGACCGAGAACTTCACCGAGTACCTGGCCGCAGCGGCGGGTGACGCGTGGCCGCACGAGCCGAGCGGTGACTGGCCCGTCGGCGGCGGGCAGTCGGCGCAGGGCACGTCCGGCGTGGTGCAGACGGTCAGCGGCGGCGATGGCACGATCGGCTACGCCGACGCCAGCCAGGCCGGTGACCTCGGCACGGTGGCCGTGGGAGTCGGCGACGAGTTCGTCCCGTACTCGCCAGAGGCCGCAGCCGCGGTCGTCGACGCATCGCCGCTGATCGAGGGTCGCCCTGAGCACGACCTTGCTTTCGACCTTCAGCGCGACACCACGGCATCGGGTGCATACCCGATCGTCCTTGTGTCGTACCACATGGCCTGCACCCAGTACGACGACGCGGCGACCGGCGAACTGGTCAAGGCATACCTGACCTACGTGGCGAGTGAGGAGGGCCAGCAGGCTGCCGCATCGGCTGCTGGCTCGGCCCCGATCTCCGACACGCTCCGTGAGCAGGTGATGGCCTCCATCGACGCCATCACCACAGGCTGATCGGGTCGTTCGATATGGTCGCGGGCGGTCACCGTCTGGCAACGGCGGTGGCCGCCCACGGCCGATTACGTTGTTTGGAGCATTACTTGGAGCCGCGCCCGTGACGACGGACGTCGACAACCGGCGCATTCCGGACCGGACTCCAACCCGGCTGGGAGATCGCGTCTTTGCTGGTGGCGCTAAGGCGGCAGGGATTCTCATCCTGGTCGTCCTGGCCGCCGTCGCGGCATTCCTCTTTGTTGAGGCGTGGCCGGCGATCAGCACTCCGGCGGCCGAGCTGGCGGAGCGAGTAGATCAGGTGAGCCGGGTGGACGGCAGCCTGGTTCGATACGTTGGGCCGCTGGTCTTCGGCACCGTTCTGGCCGCCCTGCTCGCTCTCATCATCGCCACGCCGGTAGCGATCGGTATCGCACTGTTCATCTCGCACTATGCGCCGCGGCGACTCGCCCAGGGGCTGGGCTACATAGTCGACCTGCTGGCAGCTATTCCGAGCGTGGTGTACGGACTCTGGGGTGGGCTTTTCCTTCTTCCGCAGCTGGTCCCGATCTTTGAGTGGCTGTCCGGCACGTTCGGGTTCATCCCGCTGTTCGAGGGTCCTGTTGGCCGACCCGCGCGAGTGATCCTCGGCGCTGCCGTCGTCTTGGCGGTCATGATTTTGCCGATCATCGCCTCAGTCTCGCGCGAGGTGTTTCTCCAAACACCCAGGCTCCACGAGGAGGCCGCATTGGCCCTGGGTGCGACCAGGTGGGAGATGATCCGGATGTCCGTGCTGCCGTTCGGTCGCTCCGGTATCATCAGCGCCGCGATGCTGGGGCTGGGCCGCGCTCTCGGCGAGACGATGGCAGTCGTCATGGTCCTGTCGCCGCTGATCTCGGGCGCAGAGATCTACTCGTGGTTCCTCCTGCAGCCGGGCCAGCATCAGACGATCGCGGCCAACATCGCCCTGCAGTTCCCGGAGGCGAACCCGACGGGCGTGAGCGTGCTGATCGCGACCGGCCTGGTTCTATTCTTCATCACCCTGCTGGTCAACATGTTCGCCCGGTGGATCGTCGGCCGCCGCAAAGAGTTCTCGGGAGCGAACTGATGGCGATGAAGATGATCTCCCCTTCGACCCAGGCACTGGGTGCCCGCAGGGTCCTGCCGCGCTACACCCCCGCCGTGGTCATGGTCGCGGCGGCGGCCATTGCTGCCGGTGTCTTCGCGTTACAGTCGCTCAGCCTCCAGGTGCTGGCTGCCTTGACGGTTGTCTTCTACACAGTCGGCATTGTGGTTGTCACCGCCGCTGTCGAGGGCCGGCGGAAGGCCACCAATCGGCTAATGACCACAGTCGTCTACGTTGCCTTCGGGCTTGCGATTGTTCCGCTGGCTTGGCTGCTGTGGACGGTGGTGGCCAACGGCATTCAGAAGTTCGACCTGTACTTCCTCACGGTTTCCATGCGGGGCGTGTTCGGTGGCATGGAAGCCGGCGGTATCTACCACGCCATCATCGGCACCGTGCTCGTGACCGGCTTCGCCGCCGTCATCTCGATACCGATCGGCGTGCTCGCCGCCATCTACCTTGTCGAATACGGGCAAGGACGGCTGGCCCGTGCGATCACATTCTTCGTCGACGTCATGACGGGCATTCCGTCCATCGTCGCGGGCCTGTTCGCGTACGCGCTGTTCGCGGCATTCCTCGGACCTGGCGTCAGGATGGGTGTGGCGGGTTCGGTGGCCCTGTCCGTGCTGATGATTCCAATCGTGGTCCGTTCGGTCGAGGAAATGCTGAAAATCGTCCCGAACGAACTCCGGGAAGCGTCGTACGCCCTCGGCGTGCCCAAGTGGCGGACGATCGTCAAGGTCGTGTTGCCGACCGCCGCGGGTGGTATCGCGGCTGGGGTAACGATCGCCATTGCCCGAGTCATTGGCGAGACAGCACCGTTGCTGATCGTGCTGGGAGTGGTCGACTCGATCCGCTACAACATCTTCGCCAACGAGCGAATCATGACGCTACCCGTCTACATCTTCCGCCAGTACAGTCAAGGTGATGCGCAATGCCCCGAGACCGTGGACTTCGTCTGCTCGACAACCATCAACTACGACCGCGCGTGGGCGGCAGCCCTGACGCTGATTCTCATAGTGATGCTGCTCAACCTGATCGCCCGGCTCGTCGCCCGACTCTTCGCCCCCAAGACAACCAGCCGGTGAGGACCTCGATGGCCAAGCGTATTGATGTATCTGGACTCAACGTCTATTACGGCGACTTTCTCGCCCTGCAAGACATCTCCATGGCGGTTGAGCCCAAGTCCGTCACTGCGTTCATCGGACCGTCTGGCTGCGGAAAGTCGACGCTCATCCGGACGTTGAACCGCATGCACGAGGTCGTCCCGGGTGCACGGGTTGAGGGCAAGGTGACCCTGGACGACCAGGACATCTACGCCCCGAACGTGGACCCGGTGACGGTGCGCAGCCACATCGGCATGGTGTTCCAGCGACCGAACCCGTTTCCGACGATGTCGATCTACCAGAACGTCATCGCCGGCGTGCGGCTCAACGGCAAGCGGATGTCCAAGTCGGAGTTGGACGACATCGTGGAGCGGTCGCTGGTCGGCTCGAACCTCTGGAACGAGGTCAAGGACAGGCTGGAACGGCCGGGATCCAGCCTGTCCGGTGGCCAGCAGCAGCGCCTCTGCATTGCGCGTGCGATCGCCGTGGAGCCGGACGTACTGCTGATGGACGAGCCCTGCTCCGCCCTCGATCCCATCTCCACGCTGGCGATCGAGGATCTCATCGCCAAGCTCAAGTCCGACTACACGATCGTCATCGTCACCCACAACATGCAGCAGGCCGCGCGAGTCAGCGACCGCACGGCGTTCTTCAACATCGCAGGCACCGGAAAGCCGGGGCGGCTGATCGAGATGGACGAGACCGGCAAGATCTTCACCAACCCGGCCGAGAAGTCGACCGAGGACTACATCTCCGGCCGCTTCGGCTGATCGAGGCTCTGCCGGTCGGCTAGGTGCGGTAACACCACCGTCGACGGGTTACCGTCGTATCCGTGAGTTCGCCGCGTACCGAGGCTGAGCAGCTCGGCCCGTACCGCCTCGTCGAGCGGATCGGCGAGGGCGGCATGGGTGTCGTGCACCTCGCGGTCGCGCCAGATGGAAATCTGGTGGCGGTCAAGGCGTTGAGGCCGTGGCTTGTCGCGGGTCGCGACGGTCGCAGCCGGTTCGAACGCGAGGTAGCCGCACTGCAAAAGGTACGTGGGCCGCGAGTCGCGGAGATCGTCGATGCTGACCTGAGCGGCGACCCGCCATTCGTGGTGACGCGCTAC
>JASLBX010000037.1 GCA_030146385.1 Jiangellaceae bacterium
GACCGCTCGAGCTCTTCGGAGATCTGCGCGACAGTGAGGACGTTTGTCCGGGCCGCTGCGAGCTCGATCGCCAATGCCAGCCCATCGAGCTGACGACACACGCGATTCACGTCCGTCAACGACTCAGTCCGCACTGGATGCGGCGTCCGAGCCAGAAACAGCTGCACCGCAGTCGACTTCTGGATGTCGTCAGGTTCGGCATCGGCCAAGGGCACGTCAAGGGGCTGTACCTGATGGACGATCTCACCCGGGACGTTCAGCATTTCGCGGCTGGTCGTGAGCACGTGCAACTGTGTGCAACGGTGCAGCAACCAAGAGCACAGCTCAGAACAGCTGTCTAGCACATGTTCGCAGTTGTCCAGAATCAGCAGCAGCCGCCCTTCACCGATGTGAGCGGCGATCGATGACACCTCGCCTGGGCCGGGGGAGGGCAAGACGCCCAGTGCGTTTCCAACGGTGGAGGTGAGGTCCGCATTCGGGGGCAGCGCATCGAGGGGAACCCAGCACTGGTCGGCGAACTGGTCCCGGATGGTATGCGCAACTGCCAGGGCAAGGCGGGTCTTGCCGATGCCGCCGGGACCGGTCAGGGTCAGCAGTCTGGTACTGCCCGCGGTGAGAATGCCAGCGGCAGCTGCGACCTCGGCCGAGCGCCCGATGAGCCTGTCCGGCGGAAGGGGCGCACGGTGGTCCTCGCCAGTCGTCGAGTGCTCGCGGGACGATGCGATGAACTGAACCCGCCGTGCATTGTCGAGTTGCAGAGCCTCGGCGAGCATGCGAACAGTAAGAGGACGCGGCGCCTGCCGACGGCCTCGCTCAAGGGCGGCGACGGCGTCAGCACTGAGCCCGGCTCGGTCAGCGAGCTCTTCCTGCGAGAGGCCTACCGCGAAACGATATTGCCGGAGCAGGGCACCAAACGAGGTGGGCTGATTTGCTGCCGTCACGCCGACACACGCCTCCTGGTGCTCTCGCGGCGATCACATCGTACGCCAGGGAATGGCCCTTAGCCCGCAACTTCCGAGACCTACAGTGCCGGCGCGACGGACGACGATCGCGGCTGTGACGTCGGCCACTCGATGTCACAGCTGAGCGAGCTATGTCGTCCTAGTGGTTGAACCCCCCCAAACCAAGGACCGTGAAGAAAGTTCTGCGACGCCATGACCGACCTCAACTCGCCTCGATCGCCAGGAGCCCGGCAGCGGGCCAAACGACAAATCGCCGGCACGTTCACTGTGGCGCTGGTGCTTGTCGTTGCGTCGGTCGTGTTCTATTTCGTCTTTGGTGTCAAGGCCGGCGGGAACGACGATGTCGGCGACCTGCAGGTCTCCAACCTCGTACTTGGTCTTACGCTCGGCCTCGCTCTGCTGATCGCCGGCGTGGGCGTGGTGCGTTGGTCGCGCACGCTGATGACCAGCACGGAGATCGTCGAAGAAAGATCCTCAAGTGATGCTGGCGACTCGATCCTGCACGGCTCGCAGGGCGCCTGGCTCGGGCGGCGCAGGCTGATTCGCAACTCCGTGCTCGGTGCGCTCGCACTGCTGCCGCTGCCGGCGGTTCTAGCTCTGCGCGGTCTCGACCCGGCGGCGAGCACCAGGCGCGAGCACACTGCGTGGGCGAAGGGCGTCCGCCTGCTGACCGACGTCAGCTACCGGACGATTCGGGCATCAGACATCCAGGTCGGCGAGATGGTCAACGTGATGCCCGCCAGCTTCCTCGACCTTCCAGAAGAGGGCCCAGCCCGGGAGAACGAACGTGCGAAGGCTCCGGTCGTACTCGTTCGCATACGGTCGGACGAGCTGGCTCCTGCGGAGGGGCGGGAGAACTGGCACGTGGACGGAATCATCGCCTACTCCAAGATCTGCACCCACGTCGGCTGCCCGGTCAGCCTGTACGACCGCACGACGCATCACTTGCTGTGCCCCTGCCACCAGGCGACATTCGATCTCGCGGACAACGGTGCTGTGGTTTTCGGCCCGGCCACCCGGTCGCTGCCCCAGCTACCACTCGCCGTCGACGACGACGGATTCCTGGTGGCGCAGAGCGACTTCCCCGAGCCTGTCGGGCCGAGCTACTGGGAGCGCGAACCATGACGAACACCGCCCAAACCCGGACGAGGCCAAGCCCGAACTGGGCCCTGAGGCAGGCCGGAAGAGTCGTCGAATTCGCTGACCAGCGGATCGCTACGAGCAACTGGGTGAAGCGCAACGCGCGCAAAGCCTTTCCCAACCACTGGTCGTTCTGGCTGGGCTACATGGCGCTGTTCAGCTTTGTCGTGATCATCTTGTCCGGCGTCTTCCTGACCCTGTGGTACCGGCCCTCGATGGCTCCGGTCGTGTACGACGGTGCGTACGCGCCGATGCAGGGCGTGGTCGTCTCCGAGGCGTACGCGTCCACCCTCGACATATCCTTCGAGACCCGCGGTGGCCTGCTCATGCGCCAGGTCCACTACTGGGCGACGCACGTGTTCATCGCTGCCATGGCGCTGCACTTGCTGCGCGTATTCTTCACCGGCGCATTCGGCAAGCCACGTCAGCTGAACTGGTTGATCGGCCTCGTTCTGCTGGTGCTGGGCATCGTCGGGGCGTACACCGGGCACGCGTTGCCGGACGATCTGCTCTCGGGGACAGGCCTGCGGGTCATCGAGGGTGGCATGCTTGCCATCCCAATCGTCGGGACGTACCTGTCGTCGTTCATCTTCGGCGGCGAGTACCCGGGAGACGACATCATTTCGCGCCTCTACGTAGGCCACGTGTTCGCGATTCCGGCCCTCATCGTGGCGCTGCTGGCACTGCACCTGATCCTGGTCCGGCGCCACGGGCGCACCCAGTGGGCCGGCCCGGGACGGACCAACCGGAACGTCGTCGGCTCGCCGTTCGCGACGCATATCGCCAAGGCCGGTGCGCTGCTGCTGTTCGTGGTCGGGTTCATCGTGCTGATGGCCGCCACCTTGCAGATCAACCCGGTCTGGTTGCGCGGGCCGTACGATCCGTCACAGGTCAGCGCCGGCAGTGCACCGGACTGGTATATGGCGTTCCTGGACGGCGCGCTGCGGCTGATGCCGCCCTGGGAGATCGACGTGTTCGGGTATGAGCTGACCTTGAGCGTGCTCGTCCCGGCGATCGTCCTGCCGGGGGTCATCGTCACCACGTTGGCGATCTACCCGTGGGTCGAGCAGAAGATCACTCGCACCGAGAGTGACCAGCACATCCTGGACCGGCCGCGCACCATGCCCACCCGTACCGGACTCGGTGTGGCGTTCATGGTCTTCTACCTCGTGCTGTGGATCGCCGGCGGCAATGACATGCTCGCCACCAGGTTCGATGTTCCGGTGAACTGGGTAACTCGGTTCCTGCAAATCGGCGTCATCGCGCTGCCCCCGCTGGCGTACGTGATCACCAAACGAATCTGCCTCGGCCTCCAACGCCGTGACCGCGACAAGTTACTGCACGGACGCGAAACCGGCCTGACCGTCGTCAGCCTGGACGGTGGATTCTCCGAGCTTCACCAGCCACTCAGCCGGTCTGAGGCGGATG
>JASLBX010000047.1 GCA_030146385.1 Jiangellaceae bacterium
ACGTCCGGCAGGAAGCCGAGGTCGAGCATCTCGTCGGCCTCGTCGAGGACCAGCACCTTGATGTGGCCCAGGTCCAGGTGGCCCTGGTCGGCCAGGTCCAGCAGGCGACCGGGGGTTCCGACAACCACGTCGACGCCCTTGGTCAGCTGGCCGATCTGCGGCTCGTAGGCACGGCCCCCGTAAACGGTCAGGATGCGCGCCCGGCGCACGGTGGTCGTCGTCTGCAGATCTGCCGACACCTGGATGGCAAGCTCGCGGGTCGGGGTGACGACCAGCGCCTGCGGCTTGCCGTGGTCGACGGCCTGGTCGTACTCGCGGTCGTCAGGGGTGACGATCCGCTGCAGGAGCGGCACGCAGAATGCGAACGTTTTGCCGGTGCCGGTGCGGGCCTGGCCGATCAGGTCGTTGCCGAGCAGCGCTACCGGTAGAGCCATCTCCTGGATGGGGAACGGATGGGTGATGCCCACCTGCTCAAGGGCATCGGCGATCGGAGCGATAACTCCGAGGTCTCGGAATGTAGTCAGGGCGTCTCGCCTCTTCGTGTCGTTCGGGCCTCGAAGAAAGCGCAGGTACGACCGCGCTCCGCCTGTGACTGCACAGGAAGTGCGTCACAGCTGGAAAAGGCTGTCGGTCGCGCGGTCGCATCGATGCGCCGTGCCGAGGGGCGCCCGTTGTCTCCGCGCGGACGCCAATGGATACGCAAGCTAGTGTACCGGCTCATCTCTCGGGATATCGTGCCTGCCATGACCGACAGAGCCGGAGTGTCCTCCGCCACCCCCGATGACCCGGCCTACCGGGCCGCCGTCACGGACCTTTTGGGTCTGCTCAGCCTCGGCGAGTTGACGGCATTCGAGCGCCTCGCGGCTGATGCCGGTCTGGCACCCAGCCTGGCCGACAAGGCCGCGCTGGCGGCGATGGCCGTCGCGGAGTTCCAGCACTTCGAGCAACTGCGCGACCGGCTCGCCGAGTTGGGCGTCGACGCGGAGCAGGCGATGATCCCGTTCCGAGACGCGCTGCAGGCGTTCCACGAGCACACCAAGCCCGCGGACTGGCTGGAGAGCCTGGTCAAGGCGTACGTCGGCGATGGCATCGCGGCCGACTTCTACCGCGAGGTGGCTGAGTACGTCGACAAGGGGACGCGCAAGCTGGTGCTCGATGTGCTCGCCGACACGGGGCACGCGGACTTCGTCGTCAGCCGCGTCCGGTCGGCGATAGAGGACGACCCGCAGGTGGCCGGCCGGCTCGCGCTGTGGGCCCGCCGGCTGGTGGGCGAGGCGCTGTCACAGGCTCAGCAAGTGGCCGTGGAGCGGGACTCGCTGACGACCCTGATCGTCGGAGGCGTCGACCGCCCTGGCATGGACCTGGCCGAGCTCAGTCAGGTCTTCGCCCGGATGACCGAGAACCACACCAAGCGGATGGCCTCGCTCGGGCTGTCCGCCTAAGGATGTCGCGCTAGAGGGCTCCGAAGCCGACCCGCCGCTCGACCGGCTCGCCGATCTCGACGTAGGTGAGGTGATTGGCCATAACGATGACCCGGCGGCCGCGCTCGTCGGTCAGGTCGAGTACGCCGTCCTTGCCGGTGACGGCAGTCATGACCGCCTTCTGCACTTCCTCAGGGGACTGAGCGCTCTCGATCACGAGCTCTCGGGTGGCGTTGTGAACGCCGATCTTGACCTCCACGTGTGTTCCCTTTCGAAGTTCAAGCGGTCTAGCCCGCGTCGGTTGTCGTTGTTAACGGCCAACCCTCTGTGGCATCCGGTTAATCCAGGCTATCCGAGCGTCGGCTCGAGGGGAGCGGGTGCGGCTCCGCCGACGGTGAACGGCCCTGTGATCATCGGCACTCTCCGGCTGCATGGCACGGTAAGTGCCGATGATCACTAGCCGTCTTCGCGCTTGGGGAACCCGCGGATGCCCCGCCATGCGAGGGTGGCGACCAGCTCGGCTGCGACATCGCGGGGGATCGTGCCGGCGGTCTCCGCCCAGTAGCGCGCGGTGAACTGGGCATTACCTACGAGGCCTACGGCCAGCAGGGTCGACTCCTCGACGGGCAGGCCGGTGTCCTCGGTGATGATCTTGGCGACCTCTTGTGCGCTGAGCGAGGTGAACCGGTCGACCCGCTCGCGCACCTCAGGCTCGCTGACCAGGTCCGACTCGAACAGCAGGCGGTGCGCCGTCGTGGGATCTCCGACGAAGTCGAAGTACGCCGCCACGGTGGCCGTGACTCGCTGCTTGTTGTCGTTGGTCGAGCGCAGCGCCTCGTGGATGCGGGCCAGCATCTGCTCGCCACTCTCGTCCAGCAAGGCGAGGTAAAGCTCGCGTTTGCCGGGGAAGTGCTGGTACAGAACGGGCTTGCTGACTCCCGCCTTTTCGGCGATGTCGTCCATGGCGGCCGAGTGATAGCCCTTACCGGCGAACACCTCGCGGGCAGCGCGAAGCAGCTGGGCGCGACGCTCGCTGCGGGGCATACGCACACCGCGGGCGGGCACTTGCGGCAGGCTCGTCACGCGCGCTCCTTGGTCCGTCGTTGTCGCGATCGTATCGTCGCCGCTGCGCCGTTGGCCAAGCTCAGCGGTACTCGTCCTCGTCGTAGTCGACCACGCGGTTCTGTTCGTACGCATCTGCCGGGTCGACGTCGAACGGGACGGTTTCCGGGGTTTCGTCGTCCCCCTCCACCACTCCTCGGTGCTGTTCGACGGCGTCGGCCTCGGGGGCGTCGTCCGGCGCATCGGCGACATCGTCCGACGTCAGGGCATCGTCGGGCTCGATGGGCCGAAAATCGCTCTCCGACACCGTTCACCTCCGTGGCTCGCTGTGGCGGTGTCGAGCCTACCCCGTGGTTCTAGGATCAATCGGGTGAATGACCACGCCAGGCAGGACGGGACGCCCACCGGAATGCAGCCGCCGCCGGGCTCGCAGGTCCAGTTGCCGAGCGGGACGGAGCTGTACGTCCGGCACACCCCGGTGCAGCATTCTGGCGCGCCGCCCGCGGTGCTGGTGCACGGGTTGGGTGGGTCGTCGCTCAACTGGGCGGGCCTGATGCCCGAGTTGAGCGATACGTTCGAGCAGTGGGCGCCGGATTTACCCGGATTTGGCGCCTCTCCGCCGGCGCGGCGGCACACCGTTGACGCCTTCGTCGACGTGGTCATCGAGTACATCGAGGGTGTCGGCCGGGCCGCCCATCTCATCGCGAACTCGATGGGCGGGTTGATCGCCGTGCTGGTGGCCGCGCGGCGCCCGGATCTGGTGGCGTCGCTGGCCCTCATCTCTCCGGCGATGCCGCACGTCCGGCAGCCGTCCGCGGCGCGCGGCATGGCCGTACTGGCCGTGCCCAAAGTGGGCGAGCGGCTGCTGGCCCGAATCAACGACGTGGCGCCGGAAGAGCAGGTACGCCGGCTTGCGGACGTCCTTTTCGGTGATCCGAATGTGATCGATCCGGATG
>JASLBX010000049.1 GCA_030146385.1 Jiangellaceae bacterium
CTCGGCCTTCACCAGGTCGCCGATCGATGCGTCGACGCCGGTGACGGTGGTGGTGCCGTCCACGTCCGGGCCCTGGTGCGCGGCGCGGCCTTCGGCGGCCCCGTCGGCGACGGACTCGACGAGCACGGAGACCGTCTCGCCGATCCGGTCTTCGGCGCGCTGTGCGACGAGTTCTTCGACAAGGGCCTGGACGCGCTCCACCCGCTCCGCCACCTCGTCGGGGTCGAGCTTGTCCGCGAAGCCGGCCGCCTCGGTGCCTTCCTCGTCCGAGTAGCCGAACACGCCGACCACATCAAGCTTCACCTCCGAGAGGAAGGCTTCGAGCTCGGCGAGCTGCGACTCCGTCTCACCGGGAAATCCGACGATCACGTTCGACCGAATTCCCGCGTGCGGCGCATGCTCTCGGACGGCCGCCACAAGGTCGGTAAACGCACGCACCGAGCCGAACCGCCGCATTCGCCGAAGCACAGCGGCGTTAGCGTGCTGGAACGACAGGTCGAAGTACGGCACGACGCCCGGCGTCGAGGCCATCACCTCGATCAAGGTAGGGCGCATCTCGGCCGGCTGCAGGTAAGACACCCGCACCCGCTCGATGCCGTCGACGTCCGCCAGCCGCGGCAGCAGCGTCTCCAGCAGTCGCAGATCGCCAAGGTCCTTGCCGTAGGACGTCGAGTTCTCGCTGACCAGGAACAGCTCCCGCACTCCCTGGTCGGCGAGCCAGCCCGCCTCGTCGAGCAGGTCGCCGGGACGCCTGGACACGAAGGAACCGCGCCACGTCGGGATGGCGCAGAAAGAGCACCGCCGGTCGCATCCGCTGGCGAGCTTCAGGGGAGCCGTCGGCCCGCCGTCCAGCCGGCGTCGGACCGGCCGGGGACCGGACGCTGGCGCCATGCCCTCGGGAAGATCCGGTGCTGCGTTCCCGTGCCCGGGGATGGGCCGGCGGATGCTGAGCCGGTCGACGGGAGTGACCGGCAGCAGCTTCCGCCGGTCCTTGGGTACGTGGGCAACGTGTTTCTCGCCGGCCAGGATGCTCCTGAGCCGCTCGCCGATCCGCTCGTAGTCGTCGAAGCTGAGGACGCCGTCGGTCTCGTCCAGCTGGCCGGCGAGCTCGTAGCCGTACCGCTCGGCCAGGCACCCGACCGCCACCACGGCCTTCGCCGAGCCGTCCTCCTTGAGGTCGGCGGCCTCCAGCAGGGCGTCGACGGAGTCCTTCTTGGCCTGCTCGACGAATGCGCACGTGTTGACGAGGACGGTTTCAGCGTCGGCGGCGTCGTCGACCAGCCGGAAGCCCTCCCCGGCCAGCCGGCCGGCGAGTTCCTCAGAGTCGACCTCGTTCCGGGCACATCCCAAGGTGACGATCGCGACCGAGTGCTCATTCACGGTGCCCGAGCTTCGCACGTCACGCGGCGAGAGTAAACCCTGCGATCTTGAGACAATCCACAACGACCGACGCTGTGGATTGTCTCAAGATCGACTGGCGCCTAGACCATGCCGCCGGGCCGCGACTTGAGGCGGTCCAGCAGGCGTTCCCACCAGCTGGCCCACTCGCGCTTCTCTTCGGGACCGTCGAGGTAGGCCGGCGGGCCTTCCTCGGACACGGCTGTCGCAACGCTTTGGCTGAACGACTCAGTGACGCTTGCGGCCATCACCTCGCGCCTGCGCGCCTCGTCGGCCGCCCTCATGGCGAGGTGTTCCTCACGGAGCGCCTTCCAGGTCGCGATGACCATTAAGATCATCACGATGCTGAACGGGAACGCGAGCGTGATTGCCCCGGTCTGCAGCGCTCCAATTCCCCCGGCGAGGAGCAGCACGGCGGCGACAGCACCCTCCATGCTTGCCCAGAACGCCCGGCTCCAGACCGGCGGGTTCGGGTCACCGCCCGAGGCCATCATGTCGACAACCAGCGAGCCGGAGTCGGACGATGTCACGAAGAAGGTCGTGATCAGCACAATCGCTACGATCATGGTCACTGTGGAGAGCGGGAAACCTTCGAGAAGCGCGAACAAAGCTCCCGTTTCGTCAACGGCTCCATCCACAATGATGCCGCCTTCTCCTTCCATCTCGCGGTGAATGCCGCTGCCGCCCATGATGGCGAACCAGGCGATCGTGACAAGCGTAGGTACCGCCAGCACACCAATGACGAACTCACGAACGGTACGGCCACGCGAGATCCGAGCGATGAACATCCCGACGAACGGCGCCCACGAGATCCACCAGCCCCAGTAGAACACCGTCCAGCCAATCTGGAATGCCTCCCCTGCTTCCCCGTGGAGGTTGCCGACATCCATGGATAGACCCACGATGTTCTGCAGGTAACGGCTGATCGATTCGAAGAACTCACGGAAGATGAACAGCGTCGGGCCGGCGATCAGCACGAAGAGCGCGATGAGGCCGGCCAGGCTGACGTTGACCTGCGAAAGCCACTTGATGCCTCGATGGATCCCTGAGACGACCGAGATGATCGCGATCAGGGTGATGACCACGATGATCGCGGTCCGCAGGCCATCGGTTGGCTCGTCGACCCACCCCAGGACAGAGAACCCTGTCGCAATCTGGCTCGCACCCAGGCCAAGGGACGTCGCCACGCCGAAGATGGTGCCCAGGATCGCGATGATGTCGATAACGTCGCCCACCCAGCCCCTGACGCGGTCGCCGAACAGTGGCTCCAGGGCCCAGCGGAACGACACGGGGCGGCCCTTACGGAAGATGGCGTAAGCCATCGACAACCCGACGACAATGTAGATCGCCCACGCGTGCACGCCCCAGTGCAGCAGCGTCGTCGTCATGGCCGCCTCGGCTTGCTCTGCCCCGTCCTCGCCTCGCCCCGGCCACGGGCTGGCCAGGTGCGTGAGCGGCTCGGCCACACCCCAGAAGACCAGGCCGATTCCCATGCCGGCAGAGAACAGCATCGCCAGCCAGACCGTGACACTGAACTCTGGCGCCTCATCATCCCTGCCCAGCTTGATGTCACCGATCCGGCTGACACCCACCACGATGGCGAAGATCACGAAGCCGGTCACGATCGCGACGTAGTACCAGCCGATTCCACTCACTAGGTTGTCGAAGATGAAGCTGGTCGCCTCACCCAATGTCTCCTCGGCAACTGCACCGAAGATGACGAAGGCCAGCATGAGCACTGCCGCCGGCCAGAACACCTTCGGCGCCACGCTGCTAAGGAAGGTCTCCCCACGTCCCCTCCCTCGGGGAGCTTCCGGACTCACAGGGGTATCTGGTCTCACATCTGTCACGGCAACTCACACCTCTCCACACTTCTCTCGGCGTTCTTGCTGGCCGCAACTTATCGCTCTGCCCAACTATGTGCCAAGAGCAAGATGTGATGAGGATCACTCACCCACCGAGCGACGCGAGTACCTCGTCCAGGTCCTCCGGCTTGATCAGCACGTCGCGAGCCTTCGATCCTTCGGACGGCCCGACGATCCCGCGGCTCTCCATTAGATCCATCAGCCGGCCGGCCTTGGCAAAGCCGACCCGCAGCTTGCGCTGAAGCATCGAGGTCGACCCGAACTGGGTGTTGATGACCAGCTCGGCGGCCTGGCACAGCAGATCGAGGTCGTCGCCGATGTCCTCGTCGATCTCCCGCTTGGAGCCCTGCGGAGCGGTGACGTCCTCGCGGTAGGTCGGTTGCAACTGCTCCTTGCAGTGCGTCATCACCGAGTGGATCTCGGTCTCGGTGACCCATGGCCCCTGGATCCGGATCGGTTTGCTGGCACCCATCGGCAGGAACAGCCCGTCGCCCTGCCCCACCAGCTTCTCGGCGCCCGGCTGGTCAAGGATGACTCTCGAGTCGGCCAGCGACGACGTCGCGAACGCAAGGCGGGACGGAACGTTCGCCTTGATCAGTCCCGTTACGACGTCGACGGACGGCCGCTGCGTGGCCAGGACGAGGTGGATACCGGCCGCCCGAGCCAGCTGGGTGATGCGGACGACTGCGTCCTCGACGTCCCGTGGTGCCACCATCATCAGGTCCGCCAGCTCGTCCACGATCACGAGCAGGTACGGGTACGGCGCGAGCGTCCGCTCGCTGCCCGGCGGCGGCTTGAGTTTGCCAGAGCGCACGGCCTTGTTGAAGTCGTCAATGTGCCGGAAACCGAACTCGTGTAGATCGTCGTACCGCATGTCCATCTCGCGGACGACCCACTGCAGCGCCTCGGACGCCTTCTTCGGATTCGTGATGATCGGAGTGATCAGATGCGGGATGCCGTCGTAAGCCGACAGCTCGACGCGCTTCGGGTCCACCAGCACCATCCGCACTTCGTCCGGAGTTGCCCGCATCAGGACGGACGTGATGAGCGAGTTGATGCACCCCGACTTACCCGAGCCGGTCGCGCCGGCGATCAGCAAGTGCGGCATCTTGGCCAGGTTCGCCACGACGAACCCGCCCTCGACGTCCTTGCCCAGGCCGACGACCATCGGGTGGTGGTCCTTGCGGGCCAGCGGCGAGCGTAATACGTCACCGAGGCTGACGGTCTCCTTGTCAGTGTTCGGGATCTCGATGCCGATCGCCGACTTGCCCGGGATCGGCGACAGGATGCGCACGTCGGCGCTGGCCACGGCGTAGGAGATGTTCTTCGACAGCGCCGTCACGCGCTCGACCTTGACCGCAGGACCGAGCTCGACCTCGTACCGGGTCACCGTGGGTCCCCGCATGTACCCGGTGACTTGAGCGTCGATGTCGAACTGGTCGAAGCGCTGACCGAGGTGTTCGACC
>JASLBX010000091.1 GCA_030146385.1 Jiangellaceae bacterium
GTGAAGGCGATGTCGCTGTACAACCACGTGACCAACAAGGACGACGTCCTCGACGGCGTGGTCGATGTGCTCTGGGCCGAGGTCGAGGACGCCGCGCCAGTTGCGGATGATTGGCAGGGCGGGGTTCGGGCCCTTGCACACGCCATACGCGACATGGTGCGCCGGCACCCCAACGCGGCCCCGCTCATCACCGGCCAGTCGTTCATGCCAGTGCCCGCGCTCCGCGTCGTCCGTGCCCACGTCCAGTCCCTTGTCTCGCACGGTCTTCCGGAGCCGGACGCGTACGCGCTATTGCGCACCGTCACCTCGTACACCCTCGGGTCGGCGTTCAACGAGGTCTCGTGGGGTCAGGGCGATCCGACCTGCTCACCGGCTGTCGATGACCTGGTTCGGCCCGGAACTCCCGACGACCTCGTCGCCGTGGCCGACGTGTTCTGCGGCCAGTACAACTACGACGCCGAGTTCCGCCTTGGCCTCGACCTTATGCTTCGCGGCATCGAACGGGCTTGACCTTCCAGCACACTGGAGGGCCTACGTTCGGCCCATGGATACGCCAACTATCTCTGAAGTCACGGCCACCTGGGGCCGCCGTACGTACTCGACGAACGGTGTCAGCCGGGCGGTTATCAACCTGCTCGCGGACGGCCAGCCGGTCACGCGGCAGGCGCTGGCAACCGCCACCGGCCTGAGCGAGTCGCAGATCGAGGAATACATCGCCAGCGTTCGCAGGGAGG
This sequence comes from Jiangellaceae bacterium, assembly GCA_030146385.1. GTDB lineage: Bacteria > Actinomycetota > Actinomycetes > Jiangellales > Jiangellaceae > JASLBX01. The sequence goes on from JASLBX010000091.1 coordinate 735, forward strand.
GCGTTGAGGTAGAGGACGGGACGATCGTCGGGCTGGCGCTGAGCTTGCGCCCCACGCGGCACCGATTCCGAGTCCGCGGTAACGACCTCTACACCTGGTGCGGGTTCGACACGCTGTTCTTGCCGATCATCCTCGGCGAGCCGGCCGAGGTGGACTCGACGTGCCCGGTGACCGGCACTGAAATCCGCCTCACCGTCGAGGCCGACGGGACGGTCTCAGCTGCACACCCCGCCACGGTCGTCGTCGGCGTGGTGGGGGAGGAGGTCACGTCCTGCTGCGAGGCGGCCGGGCCGGACTCGGCGATCTGCACCCAGATGCCGTTCTTCGCTACCCGTGAGGCGGGGGAACGCTGGCTGGTCGACCATCCGGGCGTCGCGATCCTCGATCTGGACGACGCTCGAGACGTCGCGCGGGCCTACGCGAGCGGAGCGAGGAGGGTCACCGATGGCTCATGAGTACGACCTGGTGATCCTGGGCTCGGGATCTGCGGCGTTCGCCGGCGCGATCCGGGCGCGCGAGCTAGGTGGCCGCGTGGCGATGGTCGAAGCGGGCACCCTGGGCGGGACCTGCGTCAACGTCGGCTGCATTCCGTCGAAGGCACTGCTGCGCGCGGCCGAGACGTACTACGCAGCCGGCCATCACCCGTTCGCCGGCGTCGAGACCTCGTCAGGTTCAGCCGATCTCCGGGCGATGGTGGCGCAGAAGGACGAACTGGTCCTCGGGCTCCGCAAGGAGAAGTACGAAGACCTGCTCGGTGAGTACGGCATCCACCTGATCCGCGGGACCGCGCGGTTCGCCGACCGGACGACTCTTACCGTGGACGGTCGGCCGCTGCCGGCATCCGCCTACGTGATTGCCGCCGGCGCGTCCCCGGCCGTGCCGCCGATTCCGGGCCTGGCCGGCGCCGGCTACCTGACGTCCACCAGTGCGCTCGACCTTGACGCGGTACCCGGCTCGCTGGCGGTGATCGGCGCGAACGCAATCGGGCTCGAGCTCGGCCAGCTGTTCACGCACCTGGGCTCCGACGTGACGTACATCGAATTGCTCGACCGGATCGCTCCCTTCGAGGAGCCGGAGATCTCCGACACGTTGGCCGGGGTCCTACGGGACGAGGGCGCGCGGATCAACGCGCCGGCGACGGTCACGAGGGTCGAGCGGGACGCCGGCAAGCGGATTCTATTCGTGTCGAGCAACGGCCGAGAGGAGCGCATTGCGGTCGACGAGATCATGGTCGCGACCGGCCGGCGGCCCAACACGGCAGGCCTGGGCGCGGACGCGGCCGGCATTGCGCTGGACGACCGGGGCGGAGTCTTGGTGAACGAGACACTCCGCACCACGAACCCGATGGTCTTCGCTGCCGGAGATGTCACGGCTGGTCCCCAGTTCGTCTATGTCGCGGCCCAGCACGGTGCGATCGCGGCCGGAAACGCGCTGCCCGGCCGGACCTCTCGCGTCGACCTGGCGGCCCTGCCCCGCGTCACGTTCACGTCACCGCAGGTCGCCGCGGCGGGGATGACTGAGGCGGAAGCGCTGGCTGCCGGCCACGCCGCTACGTCCGCCGCACTCCCGCTGAGCGCCGTCCCGCGGGCGCTGGTCAACCGCGACACCCGCGGCCTGATCAAGATCGTCGCGGACGACGTGACGGACAAGGTGCTCGGCGTCCACGTGCTTGCCGATGGCGGGGGTGACGTGATCCAGGCCGCTGTGTATGCGATCAAGTACGGCCTCACCACGACGGACCTCGCCGGGACGTGGGCGCCGTACCTGACCATGGCGGAAGGGCTCCGGCTCGCCGCGCAGGCGTTCACCCGCGACGTCAGCAGGCTGTCCTGCTGCGCAGCCTGAGGGACGATGACCACAGAGGGCGTCCCATTGCTGGCGCCATTCAGCTCAGGTGTCGTTGACGGTTGCGGACTTGACCGCGACGAGAAGACCGTAACCAAGCGATCCGGCGTTCGCCGCCGCTCGCGCGGATGCCAACAAGGCGGGCACGCGTTCCAGGTCCAGGCCGAG
>JASLBX010000114.1 GCA_030146385.1 Jiangellaceae bacterium
CCGGGTGCACGTGGTGATCCTGACCAACTACGGCCTCGATGAGTACGTGTTCCGCGCGTTGCAGGCCGGGGCCAGCGGCTTTCTGGTCAAGGACACCGAGCCGGCCGACCTTCTCCACGGAGTCCGCGTCGCGGCCAGAGGTGACGCTCTGCTGTCGCCCACGATCACGCGCCGGCTGATCGGCGAGTTTGTCGCCCGCCGCCCCGATTCCCAGAGCGGCGGCAGCCTCGACATCTTGACCAACCGTGAGCGCGAAGTGGTCGCGCTGGTGGCCCGTGGGCTCAGCAACGACGAGATCGCGGCCCACATGGTCATCAGCCCCACGACAGCTAAGACGCATGTAAGCCGGGCGATGACCAAGCTGCAAGCCCGCGACCGCGCGCAGCTGGTCGTCCTGGCTTACGAGACCGGCCTGATCGCTCCCCGGCGCGGCACCTGACGCAGCCGTCCCTCGCGTTGATCACGGGCGTTTCGTGGTTAACCGGCAGGTCTTAGCACGAAACGCCCATGATCAACATGAGGAGTGAATTGCGGCCGAAGCGCCGATCACGAGGCCTTCGGCGAGGTCGTGGCCGGACGTGTGACCCAGCCGCAACAGTGACTCCAGCGCTGGCCTCAGGGCACGGCCGGCACCCCGGCGTTGATCGGCGATAACCCGGCACAGGTCGGCCGCCGGCTGGACGAGCGCTCCGCGGGCCGCGTGCTCAGCCAGGTCGGCGGCGAGTGGCGTGGTGCCACCGGCGTGCTCGGCCACGGCTCGACGCATTTCCGCTGCCAACGCGCTCGCCTCCGGCCGCTCGATCGCCTTCCCGAACACGACGAGACCGGCCATCGTGCCGGCCAGCAGGTCGTCCCCCGCCGGCGTCAGCCCGGCGCCCAGCCCGACCAGCCGGTTCGCGGCAGCCTCGAAAGTCCCGTCACCACCGAGCGCAGCCGCCAGGACGTCCCGGCCCTCCTCCAGCCGTCGGGCTGCCAGGTCGTGTGGGTCCGGCCAAGGCGGCAGGGCCAACCGCAGTTCGTCCAGCCTGGCGGCGAGTGCTCGCGGATCCAGTTGGCCCAGCCGCGGGACGGGATCCCACCAGCGTCCGGCAACCACGCCGACCGGCCCGATCTGCACCCCGCCACCCCCGACATGGTGCGGACCGGCGGTGGCATGCCGCGCCATCAGTGCGTAATCGGCCTGCGGCAGCGCCATGGCGTTGGGCAGCCGCACCCCGCCGGGCCCGACCAAGGCGACAATGCCGCCGCCCGTCCGCAGGTAGGCCGCCACCGGGAAGGATCCGATCAGCTCGGCCGGCTGGGATGGCCCATCGAGCAGAGCCGAAATGGCAACGCTCGCAGCAGCGATCTTGGGACGATCCTCAGCCACCGACCGGCTGGACTGTCCCAAGATCGCTACTGCTGGATCGCTCAGTTCTCGCGACGCTCCGCGTCCTGCCCCGTGGTGTCGCCGACCGGACCGCGTGTTTCGGCGACCCGCACCAGACCGCGCTCTTCCGGGGTGCCGGGGATCACGTTGTCCAGGATTAGACCCAGGATCGCCGCCACGGCCATGCCGGTGCTGCCGACGGTCGTGATCATGTCGGCGAGCCAGTCCGGCTCGAAGGTCAGCTCTACTCCGCTGAAGTACGCGGGCACGGAAAGGCCCATGAACAAGATGAAGCCGACGATCAGCATGTTGCGCTGGCTCGTCATGTCGGCCTGCAGCAGATTCGACAAGCCGATCGAGGCGATCAGCCCGAACAGCGTGCAGTAGAGGCCACCGACAATTGGCGACGGGATGGTCGCGATCACTGCGCCGAACTTGGCCACCAGCCCTAGCACGATGAGCATGCCAGCGGCTATGTAAACCACTCGCCGGCTGGCCACCTTCGTCATCGCAACCAGGCCGATGTTTTCGGTGTAGCTGGTCGAGGCGAAGCCACCGAACAGGCCGGTGGTGAAGCAGCCGACACCCTCAGCGCCGATGCCGCGGTTGATCTGCTGCTCGGTCGGATGGTCCTTGCCGACCGCGCGCGAAATCGCGTGGTAGTCGCCGAACGACTCGATCATCGAGGCCAGGTACCCGGCCAACGTGGCCAGGATGAAGCCAAGGGCAAACTGCGGCCAGCCCCACGGGAGGAAGATGCCGCCCTCACCGATAATCAGCCCGCGGACCCATGGCGCGTCGGCCACCGCGTCGAAGCTGACGTACGCGGGGTTCGACTCGTCAAGGACGCCCGTGACACTGAAGAGCAACGCGGCGAGGTACGCCACCACGACGGCGAGCAGGATCGGGAACAGCGAGAAGAAGCGGACTCGCGGTGCGACGACAAGCGCGAAGCCGAGCGCGGCGACGATCGTCAATCCACCGAACCACCAGTTGCCCCCGGCCTGTGGCGCGCCGGCCTGGAACAGCGCCAGACCGATGAGCGCGATCACCGGGCCGATCACGACCGGGCTGATGTACTGGCGGATCTTTCCGAACAGTCCCGTGTAGCCGAGCACCATCTCGACCACAGCACCTGCGATGACCGCGCCTGCGATGTACTGCATCGAGACGTCGCCGCCCTGGGCGACCGTTGCCGCGATGATGGCGAAGAACGGCCCGAGGAACGAGAACGAAACACCCTGGATGAGCGGCAACCGGGTGCCGAACCGGACCTGGATGAACGTCGCGATGCCCGAGCAGATCATCACCGAGCTCACCAGGATGGTGAGCTGGTCGGGCTCCATCTCCATCGCCGGGCCGAGCAACAGCGGCACCGCCACCGTCGCGCCGAACATGGTCAGGACATGCTGTATGCCCAAACCGATGCTGGGTACCGGCTTGGGGACGTCGTCGAGCCCATAATGCAGATCGACGGGTTTGGTTGTGCTCATGGACCCTCCTGGCTACCTCTCAGGGCCGGTCGCCTAACGACCGGCGCGTCCGATCCGAAACGACCCCCGTCGCTGTGGAGCAGGACGCTACCGCCCGCAGTGCCCCGCCGTCCACGGTTGCGAGCCGATCAGCGTGGCGGGTCGAAGCGGCCGTCGATCGCCGTCCATCCCCCGTCGACCATCAGCACGGCTCCGGTTACGTAGCTGGCGGCGTCCGAGGCGAGGTACACGACCGCCCCGGCCAGCTCTTCGGGCCGGGCCCACCGGCCGAGGGCGCTCTTGGCCGCGTAGGCGTCGTACCAGTCGCGGTTCGCCTTGATCGGAGCGGTCAGCGGCGTGTCGACGACACCCGGAGCGACCACGTTGACCCGAACCCCGGACGGCCCGAGCTCGGCCGCGGCCGTGCGCATGAGCTGCACGAGCCCGGCCTTCGTCGCCGAATAGACACCCTGGCCGGGCTCGACGGTCACGGCACGGATTGACGCGAACCCGATGATCGACCCCGATCCGCGTTCAGCCATCGACCGGCCGAAGGCTCGTACGAGGTCGAACGACGCACGGAGGTTGAGCGACACGACGCGGTCGAACTCTTCTCGGCTGTAGTCGAGCAACGGCTTGCGGACGTTCACGGCCGGCGTGAAGACCAGCACATCGACCGGCGCGAGGTCGGCAGCGGCCCGGATGACCGCCTCGTCGTCCAGCACGTCGAGCCCGTATGCGGTGCCGCCGGTCCCGAGCGAGTCCACAGTGGCCTGAGCGGCGGTCTGGTCCAGGTCGACCGCGGTCACCGCGGCGCCGTGCGCGGCCAGGGCGCGGGCGGCCTCCCTGCCGATGCCGCTTCCTGCGCCGACGACGATGACCCGACGGCCGTCCAGCCGGAACAGGTCCGTGTACTCCATGCTGCTCCCTTGCTGTCGTGGTTACTGCGGCCGGATGATCGCCATCCGGGTGACGGTGAACTCTTCGGCGGCGAAGCGCGGGCCTTCTCGACCGATGCCGGAGTCCTTCACGCCGCCGTAGGGCATGGTGTCCGAGCGGAACCCCGGGACGTCGTTGACGACGACACCGCCGACCTCGAGCCGCTCCAAGGCCTGCATCGTGGTCGCTAGCGACGTGGTGAACACGCTGGCGTGCAGCCCGTACCGGGTGGCGTTCACCCGGTCGAACGCCTCGTCCATGCTGCCGACCGTCCTGATGCAGACGACCGGTCCAAACACCTCCTCGTTCCAGACGGTGGCTTCGTCCGGCACGTCCACGAGCACTGTGGGTCGTGGCTGGACCTCGCCGGAGGCGGTGGCGTACCGGCGTGCGCCCGCCGCCTCGGCGGCCGCGACCCATTCCTCGACCCGATCCGCCGCTTTGCTGTCGATGAGCGCGGACACCTGGGTGCGTTCGTCCCGTGGATCGCCAACCACTACTTTCGTCACGCGAGTGGCCACCTCGGCGAGGAAGTCGTCCGCTACGGCCCGCTCGACGAGCACCCGCTGGACGGAGATACAAGCCTGACCCGACGCGTAGAACCCGCCCCGGACGACCGCGTCAGCGGCCGCGGCCAGATCGGCGTCGGCGGCGACGCAGAGCGCGGTGTTCGAGCCGAGCTCGAGCACGACCTTGCGAGGCGCAGCGTCACGGGCGATGCGATGCCCTACCGCGGCCGAGCCGGTGAACGACACCGCACCCACGCGGGGGTCGGTCACGAGTGTGGAGCCGACCGCGACATCTCCGGTGACAAGCTGGACCATGCCCGCCGGCGCACCCAACCGGACAGCAGCCTCGCGCAGCGCGTGAGCCAGCCACAGTGTGGCCAACGGTGTCGGCGGGGCCGGCTTGCAGATGACCGGGCATCCGGCCGCGATCGCCGGACCGATCTTGTGCGCGGCCAGCAACAGCGGGTAGTTGAAGCCCGCGATACCGACTACGACGCCGATCGGGCGACGGAGCCAGAACCCGAGCATCCCGTCGCCGGCCGGAAGCAGGTCCAGCGGCACGGTCTCGCCATGCAGCCGGGCCACCTCTTCGGCGGACGCGGCCAGCGTCACGAGCGTACGGTCCACTTCGACCCGGCAGTCGCGCAGCGGCTTGCCGGTCTCCAGGACGAGCAGATTCTCCAGTTCGGCCCGGTACTCATTCAGCTCGGCCCGCGCAGCCAGCAGAATGTCCCGGCGAACTCGCGAGGGCAGCGCGGCGACCGGCTCGCGGAGCCCGACCGCGTGGTCGACGGCAGCCCGGGCATGTTCGGCCGAACCGACGGCGGCATCGGCGACCCACGAGCCGTCGTACGGAAAGGTGACCGGGGCGGACTGCCCGGTGTCGACCCAGCTCTCATCGATCGGCAGGCCGAGCGCGTACGGCAACGCGATCGGGTTCATGCGGACGCTCCACGGAGAAAGTTGTCCGCCGCAAACGCGTAGATGTGCGCGCAGCGGATCACGTCGTCCACTTCCACGAACTCGTCGGCCTGGTGGGCGATCCATTTGCCGCCGGGGCCGTACACAACCGTGGGTATGCCGGCGTCGCGGGTGAGGATCGTCCCGTCCGTGGCACCCGGCACGCCGCCGTAGCGGGCCGGCTCGCCAGTGACCGCCTCGTGGGCCGCGGCCAGCGCCGTCACGACGGGGTGGTCGGCTCGCACCTCGACCGAGGGGCGGTCGTCCACCACTGACACCGTCGCGTCCACGCCATAGACCGTCCCGGCGGCCTCGGCAAGCTTGGTCACGTCGGTAATGAGCGCGTCGTGGTCGATGGCGGGAACCGTGCGGACGTCGATGTACACGCTGGCCACAGCGGGAATCACGTTCATCTGGTCGGCCGAGCCGGCGTCGAGCACTGTCGGCGTCAAGTACGGCAGGCCGAGGTGTTCGTGATTGCCGATGGTGGCCTGTACCTGTCGTTGGTACTCGGCCAGCGTGACGACCAGCGAACCGGCGGTCGCGATCGGGTTACGCGCGTGCTGCGGCATCGCTCCGTGCGCCATCTTCCCGCTGAGGTCCACACGCAGCCGGATCGCGCCCTTGGCAGCCACGCAGATCTCGCCTTCCTCGGGCTCGCAGACGATCGCGCCGTCAATGCCACGCGCGGCGTCCGACGCCGAGAAGTGCTTGGCGCCGAGCATCATGCCTTCTTCGTCGACCAGGACGCACACCTTCACCCGACCCGGGAACGGGCCAGCCTGCTCGAGTGCCCGGACCGCGTAGATCATCGCCGCGACGCCGGATTTCATGTCCGCCGACCCGCGCCCGTAGATCCGGCCGTTCCGCAACTCGGCGCCGTAGGGGTCGACCGTCCAGCTGTCTAAATCACCCTCGGTGACGACGTCCGTATGCCCCTCGAAGGCGAGCGTCGGGCCTTGACCGCCACCGCCGTCGACCACCGCGATCACATTCGGCCGTCCCGGGGCCACCTCGGTGATCTTGGGCTGCCAGCCGAACTCGCGCATCTTGGCCGCGACGAGCTCAGCCGCCTCGGCTTCCGCGCGTCCAAGTTCGGGCTCGTGGACGCTGCGGATCCGAACCAGGTCGCGGGTGAACTGGATCAGGCCGGCCTCGTCGACGGGAAAGGGCATCACGGACCGTCGTCCTCCTCGGTGTCGGTTGGATTTTCGCCGGCGGCAGCCACGGAACGAGCCAACTCGGCCGCCCCGACGCCGGCGAGTGCCCGGCGCAGCGTAGGCACGGCGGCGACCAGGCGTCTGGTGTAGGGGTGCTCGGGACGGTCGTAGACCTGGTCGGTCGGGCCGAGCTCGACGAGCTCCCCGTGGTGCATAACGGCGATCGTGTCGCACACGCGCCGAACGACGGACAGGTCGTGCGAGACGAACACCAGGGTCAGCGAGTACTCCTCGACCAGATCGGCCAGCAGGTTGAGGATCTGCGCGCGGACTGAGACGTCCAGCGCGCTCACCGGCTCGTCAGCGACCAGGACGGACGGCCGGGTCGACAGGGCGCGCGCGATCGAGATCCGCTGCCGCTGGCCGCCGGAGAACTGATGGGGGTAGCGGTCGCCGGAGTCCGGCGGCAGCCGCACCGCCGCCAGCAGTTCCTGGATTCGCTCGGCCGGATCGGGCTGTCGCTGCGCGACGAGCGGCTCGGCGATGATGTCGCGTACCCGCATCCGGGGGTCGAGCGAGCCCATCGGGTCCTGGAATACGACCTGCAGGCTGCGGCGCAGGAAGCCGAGCCGCCGCTCCGGCTGGCCGGAGATGAGCTTGCCGTCGAACTCGATCGTGCCCGACGTGGGATGGTCGAGGGCGGCGAGCATCCGGATCAGCGTCGACTTGCCCGACCCCGACTCCCCTACCAGACCGAACCGCTCGCCGGGACGGACGTCGAAGCTCACGCCACGCACCGCGTGCACCTCGTTCGGCGGCTTGAACAGCGACGTCCGCGGCCGGCGGTAGACCCGGTGGACGTCCCGGACGCGCAGGATCGGGTCAGTCATCGCGCGGCTCCTCGATCGGATGCCAGCAGGCGTGGCCGGTGTCGTCCGTCCCGTCCCAGATCGGTAGTTGTTCGCATTCGACCGTCGCCCGCGGGCACCGGTTTCGGAATACGCATCCGGACGGGAACCTGCCGGCGGCCGGGACCGTCCCCGGGATGGTACGCAGCTGGCCGTCCTCGTCCGATGCGTCCATGTCCGAAGCGTCGAGCAGGCCTTGGGTGTACGGGTGCCGCGGCCGGGTGAACACATCCCGGACCGGGCCGGCCTCGACGATCCGCCCGCCGTACATCACCAGCACCCGCTCGCACACCGTGGCGACCACTGCCAGGTCGTGCGTGATGAACAGCAGTGCCGCGTCCCGCTCGGTGACCCCGGACAGGATGAGGTCGAGCATGTGCGCCTGGACGGTGACGTCCAGCGCAGTGGTCGGCTCGTCGCAAAGCAATACCGCCGGGTCGTTGGCCAGCGCGATGGCCAGCACGACCCGCTGCCGCTGGCCGCCGGAAAGCTGGTGTGGGTATGCCCGAGCGGCCGCGTCCGGGTCGGGCAACTGCACCTTGGCCAGCATCTCGACGGCCGCGCGCCGCGCCGACCGGCGATCGGGCTGGTGACCGTGCAGCAGCATGACCTCGGCGACCTGGTCGCCTACCTGCATGACCGGGTTGAGCGCGGTCATCGGCTCCTGGAACACCATCGCCAGTTGCTCGCCCCGCACTTGCGAGAGTTGCCGCTCACTGGCACCGATCAGGTCGAAGCCGGCCCCGGCGAGCCGTACCGACCCCTTCGCGTGCACGCCTTCGGGTAGCAGGCCCATGAGCGCAAGCGCGGTCAGCGACTTGCCCGACCCCGACTCTCCGATCAGTCCTACCCGCTCTCCGGGCGCCAGTGAGAATGACACGTCGGAGACCAGTGGGAGCCGGCCCGTCCCGACGTGAAGGCCGCGGACGCTCAGCGCGTCGCCGCCCAGCGGGGCCAGATCGCTGAGGCCGGAGACGTGCAGGTTGCTCACCGGCGCACCTCCAGCCGCGGGTCGAAGCGGTCGCGCAGACCGTCGCCGAGCAGGTTGAAGCCCAGCACCGCCAGCGCGATCGCGATGCCCGGCCAGAGGGCCAGCCGGGGTGCGGAGTGCAAGAGCTCCTGCGACTCCTGCAGCATGCGGCCCCACGACGGCGTCGGCGGCCGAGTGCCGAACCCGAGGAACGACAGCGCCGCCTCGGCAAGAATCGCGATGGCAAACGCGACCGAACTCTGCACGATGACCAGGCCGGCGATGTTGGGGAACACGTGCCGGAAGCCGATTGCGACCCGGCGGCGGCCGGCAGCCCGGGCCGCCAGCGCGTACTCGGTGCTCATCACTTGCAGGGTTCCGCTGCGGGCCAGCCGGGCGAAGGCGGGGACGGTGGCGATGCCGATCGCGACCATCGCGGTAAGCGTGCTCGGGCCGTAGACGGCCGCGAACATGATCGCCATGAGGAGCGCTGGGAAGGCCAGCAGCAGGTCGTTCATCCGCATCACGACCTCGCTGGCCCACCGGGCGCCCATGCCGGCGAAAATGCCGAGCGGGACGCCGATCACTGCGGCGATGCCGACCGCGACGATTCCGACGAAGAGCGTCGTGCGCGCGCCGACGAGCAGCTGGCTGAACACGTCGCGGCCGAACTTGTCGGTCCCCAGCCAGTGGTCGCCGCTGTAGCTCGCCAGCCGGTTGGCCGCGTCGATGCGCACCGGATCGTACGGCGTCCAGACGAACGAGAGCAAGGCCGCGCCGATCACGAGCACCACGAGGACTCCGCCGATGATCAGGCTGGGGTTGAGCCGCAGGTCGCGGCGGCTTGCGGTGTCGGTGTCCGGCCGCTC
>JASLBX010000119.1 GCA_030146385.1 Jiangellaceae bacterium
GCGAACCGCTTCCTCGTAGTAGCGGCGGAACTGCTTCTCCAGCACGCCGTAGGTGTACCTGGCCTTCTGCTTCTCATGCAGCTGGGTGCGGTACTCGCTCTCCTTCTGGCGGCCTCGGCCATGCTCGCCAGGCGGGTACGGACGCCGCTCGTACGACTTGTCGCCCCCGACAAGGTCGACGCCGAGCCGGCGCGACTTCTTGGTGATTGGACCGGTGTAACGGGCCATGGTTGAACGTCTCCTACTTCAAGTTCTGGTGGGCAGCGGGAATCACACGCGGCGGCGCTTCGGCGGACGGCAGCCGTTGTGCGCCTGCGGCGTCACGTCCTGGATCGAACCCACCTCGAGGCCCACGGCCTGAAGCGAGCGGATCGCGGTCTCGCGACCCGAACCCGGGCCCTTGACGAAGACGTCGACCTTGCGCATGCCGTGCTCCTGCGCGCGGCGCGCGGCGGCCTCGGCAGCCATCTGCGCGGCGTACGGGGTGGACTTCCGGGAACCCTTGAACCCGACCTGGCCCGCACTGGCCCACGAGATCACGTTCCCCTGCGGGTCGGTGATCGAGACGATGGTGTTGTTGAACGTGCTCTTGATGTGCGCGACACCGTGAGCGACGTTCTTCTTCTCTTTGCGCCGGACCTTTGCGGTCTGGCGACCCCTGGCTGGTGGCATAGTCTGCGGTGCTCCTCGTGTACGTGTTCAGCGCGGCTTACTTGCCGGCCTTCTTCTTGCCGGCGACGGTCTTCTTCGGGCCCTTGCGGGTGCGGGCATTCGTGTGCGTGCGCTGACCACGAACCGGGAGGCCGCGGCGGTGCCGGATGCCTTGGTAGCTGCCGATCTCGACCTTGCGGCGAATGTCCCCCTGGACCTCGCGCCGCAGGTCACCTTCGATCTGGTAGTTGGCCTCGATCCAGTCACGGAGCTTGACCAGCTCCTCGTCCCCGAGATCGCGGACGCGCGTGTCCGGGTTGACGCCGGTCTGCTTCAGCGTCTCCAGGGCACGGCTGCGGCCGATGCCAAAGATGTACGTAAGGGCGACCTCGAGGCGCTTCTCGCGCGGAAGGTCGACTCCAACGAGTCGTGCCATGCGGGCTTTTACTCCTTGCTGTCGTGCGGAGGTGTCTGGCGCACCGCATCCCATCTGCATATGCCCGCTGATGGGCCCCGGCCTCCGCCCGGGGGACATCCGCTGCCGGTGTGCTCGGCAGGGTTGCTGGTGCGTTGCCTATGTAGTTCTCAGCCCTGCCGCTGCTTGTGCCGCAGGTTCTCGCAGATGACCATCACGCGACCGTGCCGGCGGATCACCTTGCACTTGTCACAGATGGGCTTGACGCTCGGCTTGACCTTCATCAGATCCTCGGGGGTCCGTGGGGGCGGAGCCCCCGCGCGTACGTTTACTTGTAGCGGTAGACGATCCGACCGCGGGTCAGGTCGTACGGGCTGAGCTCCACCACCACCCGGTCCTCAGGGAGGATTCGGATGTAGTTCTGGCGCATCTTGCCCGAGATGTGCGCGAGCACCTTGTGACCGTTGGACAACTCGACCCGGAACATTGCGTTCGGGAGAGCCTCGACCACGGTGCCCTCGATCTCGATGACCCCGTCCTTCTTCGGCATAGCCTCCGCACTTCGTCGATCGAACAGTTCTACCGGTGCCGTACTGTGGGCTTGGCACTTGCGCGCACCGGCCACCCTGCCTGCGGTCGAGGGATGGACGTGACGGACGCGCGAAAGTGCGGCCACACAAGGCCGACATGGCAGTTTACGTCATCCGAGGCCGCGAAGGCCAATTGCCCACCGGCGTCTCGTGTGATCAGAAGAGTTTGTAGCCCGATCCGGTGATAAGCCTTCGTGATCATGGAATCTAGGGTCGGCGGCGCGCTTCTCCTCGGCGGTACGCGAGCTCTCCGGCCAGCAGGACGGTCCCCCACGGGCCGGCGACCCACAGCGGCCATGGGTATGGCGTGCCGGTCTGAGCCACGGCGATGATGAACCAGATCACTGTACTGATCGCCACGGCGACGCCCCAACACCACCATGAAGCGTTCAACGACACCCGTGCGGCCCGGCGGGCCGTCTGCCGGATGGGGCTGGCCGGCGGCGTGGGCGCGCTGATCGGCTGCTGGCGGACTCGGGCGAGCGCGCCCTGCGTCCGGGCCAACGGCAGGTCGGAGACGAGCCGGTCGAGCTCCTGGTAGGTCCGGGCCGTGTAGGTCGAATCGATCCGCTCGACCAGCTCATCCTGAGTGAGCCGGCCCTCGGCATGAGCCTCGCGCAGGACGCCCGCGATGCGTTCGCGGTCGTCGTCCGAGGCACGCATCTGCGATGGCTGGACCATGCGTACCAGTATTGCTCGCGAGGGGCCCGACAATCCATCGGGGAATCCCCCGACCTCACCCTGATCTTCGGCGTGGACACCCTTAGCCGACGATCAGATGACCTGCCACCCTGCTGACCTGCGCAGCGACCGCGACTTTCCAACTTGATCGTTTATGCCGTCGCCGCGGGATGCACGATCAGATGACCAGCGGCCTCGCTGAGCTTGCAATACTCCACCAGTTCCCAACCTGATCGGCAGGGTAAAGACGATCAGGTGACCAATCGGCGATCAGGTGGCCACCGCGGGGGTGGGGACGCCCAACTCCGCGAGCCGGGCCGCGCCGCCGTCCAGAGCGGTGAGCACCCACGGGCCGTCGGACGTGACGGCGATGCTGTGCTCGAAGTGGGCCGACCACGATCCGTCCGCCGTCTTCACCGTCCAGCCGTCATCCAGCAGCACGGTGTCCGCGGCGCCCAGATTGACCATCGGCTCGATGGCCAGCACCAGGCCAGGAACCAGCTTCGGCCCGCGCTGGCGCGTCCGGTAGTTGAGCACGTGTGGGTCCTGGTGCATCTCCGTACCGATGCCGTGCCCGCCAAACTCCTCGACGATGCCGTACGGGCCCGTCTGCCGCACGTGGCGCTCGACGGCGGTACCGATGTCGCGCAACCGTCCGCCGGCGCGCATGGCGGCAATGCCAGCCCATAGCGCGTCCTCGCAAGTGCGCAGCAGCGCAGCCACCTCGTCCGGTACGTCGCCCACTGGGACGGTCACGGCCGAGTCGCCGTGCCAGCCGTCCACGATCGCGCCGCAGTCGATCGACACGATGTCGCCGGCCTTGAACGGCTGGTCACCCGGGATGCCATGCACGATCACGTCGTTGACTGACACGCAGAGCGTCGCAGGATAGCCGTGGTAGCCCAGGAAGGACGGAACCGCGCCGCGGGACCGGATCTCCGCCGCAGCGAGCGCGTCCAGATCCCGGGGTGTCACGCCGGGAACAACCGCCGCGCGTACCGCCGCGAGAGTCTCCGCCACGACGAGGCCGGCGGTCCGCATCGTGGCGACCTCGGCCGAGGTCTTGATCTGGATCACTCGTCTTCGGCGCCGAGCGCTGCAGCCATCCGGGCCGACACCTCGTCGACCGTGCCCATGCCGTCGACCTCCACGAGCAGACCCCGCTCGCGGTAGATCGCAGTCAGCGGCGCGGTCTCCTTGGCGTAGATCTCCTGCCGGTACCGGATGACTTCCTCGGAGTCGTCCTCACGTCCCTCCTCGGCGGCCCGCTCGAGCAGACGGTTGACGACCTCTTCCACGTCCACGACCATCTCAATCACGCGGTCCAGAGCGACGCCCTGCTCGGCCAGCACCGAGTCGAGGAACTCCACCTGCGCCACCGTGCGCGGATAGCCGTCAAGTAGGAAGCCGTCGCTCGCGTCGGCTTCGAAAAGGCGGTCGCGAACCATCTGGTTGGTGACCTCGTCCGGCACGTACTCGCCGGCATTCATGTACCGCTGTGCCTCCTGGCCGAGGGGCGTGCCCTCGGCCACGTTGGCCCGGAAGATGTCACCTGTCGAGATCGCCGGCAGGCTGAACCGCCTAGCCACGATCGCCGCCTGCGTTCCCTTGCCCGACCCGGGCGGCCCCATGATCAGGAGCCGCATTACCGGAGGAACCCTTCGTAGTTACGCTGCTGCAGCTGGCCTTCGATCTGCTGAATCGTGTTCAAGCCGACACCAACCATGATCAGGATGGACGTACCACCGAACGGGAAGTTCTGGTCGGCGTTGACCAGCGCGATGGCGATCAACGGAATCATCGCGACCATGCCCAGGTAGAGGGCGCCGGCAGAGGTGAGCCGCGTCAACACATAGTCGAGGTACTCGGCGGTCGGCCGGCCGGCCCGGATCCCCGGGATGAACCCGCCGTACCGCTTCATGTTGTCTGAGATCTCAACCGGGTTGAACGTGATCGAGACGTAGAAGAACGCGAAGAAGACGATCAACAGGAAGAACGCCGCCATGTAGATCGGGTGGCTACCCGTCACGAAGTACCGCTGGATCCATACCGACCAGCTGGCAGTCTGGTTGAACTGGCTGGCCAGCAGCGGCACGTACAGCAGCGACGACGCGAAGATCACCGGGATGACGCCCGCCTGGTTGATCTTCAACGGGATGTACGTGGACGACCCGCCGTACATGCGGCGACCCACCATGCGCTTGGCGTACTGGACGGGGATCCGGCGCTGCGACATCTCGACGAACACGACGAGAACGACGACGATCAGGCCGATCGTGGCGACGATGGTGAACGTCGTCCACCCCTGCTCCTGCTGGATTCTCCACAGCGCGCTCGGGAACGTAGCGATGATCTGGGTGAAGATCAGCAGCGACATGCCGTTGCCGACCCCGCGCTCAGTGATCAGCTCACCGAGCCACATGATGAGGGCCGTTCCAGCGGTCATCGTGATGATCATGAGGACGATCGTCGAGATGTCGTCGTTGACCAGCAGCGAAGTCTGAATCTGGAACAGTGCCCCGGTGCTGGCCATCGACACGATCGTCGTCGACTGCAGGATCGCCAGGCCGATGGTGAGGTACCGCGTGTACTGAGTGATCTTCTGCCGGCCCGCGTCGCCTTCCTTGTGCAACATCTCCAGACGCGGGATGACCACACGCAACAACTGCATGATGATGCTAGCCGTAATGTACGGCATGATTCCCAGCGCGAACACCGCCAGCTGCAGGAGCGCACCACCGGTGAACATGTTCAGCATGCCGTAGACGCCGCTGCCCTGGACCTGTTCGAGCTGGACGCGTACGGCCTCGACATCCACGCCCGGCGTCGGCAGCTGCGATCCGAACCGGAACACCGCAAGGATGCCGAGCGTGAACAAGATCTTCCGTCGCAGGTCAGGCGTCTTAAAAGCCTGAATGAACGGGGTGAGCACTTCTAAGGCCTCCTGCGCGCCTGGCTAAGCGTCAGCGCGGTGGTACTTACGTCGCGACCGGACTCGGTTGCGACGCCCCGACGATAACAGTCCCTCACGGAGTACAACGAAACACATCCCCCGTCCGTTTCGGCTACTCCGCCCTTCCGTTGCCGGTTGATCACGTTCAGCAGGCATATCGGTGCTTCACGAGGCGCGTGCACCTGGTACGGCATGGACACGCCTGCTGAACGTGATCGAACGGGCTAAAGCTCGGTGATTGTGCCGCCCGCCGCTGCGATCTTCTCCTTGGCCGAGGCGGAGAACGCGTGCGCGCTCACCTGGACGGCAACCGAGATCTCGCCGGAGCCGAGCACCTTGACCGGGGAATCGGAGCGCACCGCGCCCTTGGCCACCAGGTCATCGATCGTGACCTCGCCACCCTCCGGGTAGAGGGCCGCGATCCGGTCCAGGTTGACCACCTGGTACTCGACGCGGAACGGGTTCTTGAACCCCTTGAGCTTCGGCAGGCGCATGTGCAACGGCATCTGGCCGCCCTCGAACCTGGCAGGGATCTGGTTGCGGGCCTTGCTGCCCTTGGTTCCCCGGCCGGCGGTCTTACCGCGGGTACCGGCCTCACCACGGCCGACTCGCGTCTTCGGGGTCTTCGCCCCCGGAGCCGGACGCAGGTGGTGTGGCTTGAGTGGTGCGTCACCCATTGCTACTCGACCTCCTCGACAGCGACCAGGTGGGTCACTGCCCTGACCATGCCGCGGATCTCGGGACGGTCATCCTTGACGACTTCGTCGCCAATGCCCTTGAGGCCTAGCGACCGCAGCGTGCCGCGCTGGGCGGACGTCCCGCCGATACCGCTCTTGACCTGGCGAACCTTGATCTGGGTCGCCTTCTTCTGCTTCGCCGGGCTCATGAGCCTGCCTCCACCCGGGCACGCAACAGCGCAGCCGGTGCCACGTCTTCGAGCGGCAGGCCGCGACGAGCCGCCACCTGCTCCGGACGCTCGAGGCCCTTGAGCGCCTCGACCGTCGCGTGCACGATGTTGATCGCGTTGGACGAACCGAGCGACTTGCTCAGCACGTCATGAATGCCCGCGCACTCCAGGACGGCGCGCACCGGGCCACCGGCGATGACACCGGTACCGGGCGACGCCGGACGCAGCAACACGACGCCCGCGGCCTTCTCACCCTGAACGGGATGCGGGATCGTGCCACCGATGCGCGGAACCTTGAAGAAGTTCTTCTTGGCCTCCTCGACGCCCTTGGCGATTGCCGCGGGCACCTCCTTGGCCTTGCCGTAGCCCACACCGACCGTGCCGTCGCCGTCGCCGACGACGACCAGGGCGGTGAAGCTGAAGCGACGTCCACCTTGGACGACCTTGGCGACCCGGTTGATGGCAACGACGCGCTCGATGTACGCGGTCTTCTCCGCGCTGTCGCCACGACGGCTGTCGCGGCGGTCGCGGCGCTCGCCACCGGCACCGCCGCCGCGGCGCTGTGGTCCAGCCATGCTTACCTCTCTCTCGCGTACTCGTTACGTCAGACCGTCAGGCCGCCCTCACGGGCACCCTCGGCTACCGCGGCCACCCGGCCGTGGTAACGGTTGCCCGAGCGGTCGAACAAGACGCTCTCGATGCCCTCGGCCTTGGCCCGCTCGGCGATCAGCTCGCCGACCTTGCGCGCCTTGGCCGTCTTGTCTCCCTCGGCGCTGCGCAGCCCCGCCTCCATGCTGGAGGCCGAAACCAGCGTGCGGCCGGTGGTGTCGTCCACCACCTGAGCCACCATGTGGCGCAGCGACCGGGTGACCACCAGGCGCGGCCGCTCGGCCGTGCCGGAGATCTTCTTGCGGACCCGCAGGTGCCGGCGACTACGGGCGCCGGCCTTGCTGCCGTGCCGCCGCCGGACGTTGATAGCGATGCCCATGTCTTACTTACCAGCCTTTCCGACCTTGCGCCGGATCTGCTCGCCCGCGTAGCGTATGCCCTTGCCCTTGTATGGCTCAGGCCTGCGCAGCTTCCGGATGTTCGCCGCTACCTCGCCGACCTTCTGCTTGTCGATGCCGGCCACCGCGAACTTCGTCGGTGACTCGACCGCAAAGCTGATGCCGTCCGGCGGCTCGATGACCACTGGGTGGCTGAAGCCGAGCGCGAACTCCAGGTTCGAGCCCTTCGCCTGAACCCGGTAACCAACACCGACGATCTCGAGCTTCTTCTCGAAGCCCTGGGTGACACCCGTCACCATGTTGGCCACAAGCGTGCGCGACAGCCCGTGCAGCGCCCTGCTCTCACGCTCGTCGTCAGGGCGACTGACCCGGAGCGAACCGTCGTCGGTGCGCTCGAGGCCGATCGTCTCCGGCAGCGTGTGAACGAGCTCGCCCTTGGGCCCCTTGACGGTGACCCTCGGGCCGTCGATGTTGACCTCGACACCGCTGGGGACGGGGATCGGGAGCTTGCCGATGCGCGACATTACCTCGTCCTCCTTCCGTCACCAGACGTAGGCGAGGACTTCCCCGCCTACACCCTGCTTGGTCGCCGCCTTGTCCGTCAGCAGGCCGTGCGACGTTGAGATGATCGCGACGCCTAGCCCGCCGAGCACCTTCGGCATGTTGTTGGCCTTCGCATAGACCCGCAGACCGGGCTTACTCACCCGGCGGACGCCGGCGATCGAGCGCTCACGGCTCGGGCCGTACTTCAGCGTCAGCACCAGGGACTTGCCCACGATCTCCTCGGCGTCCTGCACGGTCCAGTCCGCGATGAAGCCCTCCTGCTTGAGGATCTCCGCAATGTGCGACTTGATTTTGCTGTGCGGCATCACCACGGTGTCGTGGTACGCCGAGTTAGCGTTACGCAGACGCGTAAGCATGTCTGCGATCGGGTCGGTCATGGTCATTGTCTGTTAGCCGCTTTCCCGCCGCGGTTTCCGGGTTGTCGTCCCAGACCTTCGGCGATCTCGGTTTGTGGGTCTGCGAGCTGAGCCACAGACCCGGGGGTGTGCGGGGGCGGAGCCCCGCAGGTGTGGTTACCAGCTGGATTTGGTCACGCCGGGCAGCTCGCCGCGGTGTGCCATCTCCCGCAGGCAGATCCGGCACAGGCCGAACTTGCGGTACACCGAGTGCGGACGCCCGCACCGCTGGCAGCGGGTGTAGGCGCGAACCGCGAACTTCGGCTTCTGCTTCGACTTGTGGATCAGAGCCTTCTTCGCCACGTCAGTTCTCCTTGAACGGGAAGCCCAGGTGCCCCAGCAGCGCCCGGCCCTCGTCGTCGTTGCTGGCCGTCGTCACGACCGTGATGTCCATACCGCGGACGCGGTCGATCCTGTCCTGGTCGATCTCATGGAACATCGACTGCTCGTTGAGGCCGAACGTGTAATTGCCCTTGCCGTCGAACTGCTTCGGCGACAGGCCGCGGAAGTCGCGGATCCGGGGCAGCGCGATGGTCGTCAACCGGTCGAGGAACTCCCACATCCGGTCACCGCGGAGCGTCACGTGCGCCCCGATCGGCATGCCCTCACGCAGCTTGAACTGGGCGATGGACTTGCGCGCCTTGGTGACGGCCGGCTTCTGCCCGGTGATCACCGACAGGTCGCGGACCGCGCCCTCGATCAGCTTCGCGTCGCGAGCCGCATCGCCAACACCCATGTTGACCACCACCTTCGTGATCGTGGGCACCTGCATGACGTTGGCGAACTCGAACTCATTGCGCAGCGCAGGGACGATCTCGTCGCGGTAGCGGTGCTTGAGCCGCGGCATCGTCGTGGTGTCAGTTGCTGTGGTCATCACATGTCCTTACCGGTGCGCTTGGCGAACCGGACCTTGTTGCCGTCGTCGTCGATGCGGTAGCCGACCCGGGTGCCGACGGTCTTGCCGTCGACCTCGACCGCGAGCATCACGTTGCTGACGTGGATCGGCGCCTCCTGGTGCACGATCCCGCCGGACTGCGAGCCGCGGGCGGTCTGAACCGGCTTGGTGTGCTTGGTGATCCGGTTGACGCCCTCGACCAGGACCTTCTCCTGCCGGGGGTATGCGGCGATCACCTTGCCGGTCACGCCCTTGTCCTTGCCCGCGACGACCACGACGGTGTCGCCCTTCTTGATACGCATGGCTTACAGCACCTCCGGAGCAAGCGAGATGATGCGCATGAACCTCTTGTCGCGCAGCTCGCGGCCGACCGGGCCGAAGATACGGGTCCCACGCGGGTCGCCGTCGTCCTTGAGCAACACGGCGGCGTTCTCGTCGAACCGGATGTAGGAGCCGTCCGGACGGCGCCGCTCCTTGGCGGTCCGCACGATGACGGCCTTGACGACCTCGCCCTTCTTGGCGCTGCCACCGGGGATGGCGTCCTTGACGGTCGCCACGATGACGTCGCCGATGCCGGCGTACCGTCGGCCCGAGCCACCGAGCACACGGATGCACAACAGTTCCTTGGCACCCGTGTTGTCGGCGACTCGAAGTCGCGACTCCTGCTGGATCATTTCACTGGCTCCTGGTTGTCTCGCTGGTTCTCACGCTCGCCGCGCGAGCCTGGCGGAACGGTCATTGGGTTACGCGAACGAATCGCGGGGTTGCGTCACTGGGCTTTCTCCAGGATCTCTACGACGCGCCACCGCTTGGTTGCGGACAGCGGCCGGGTCTCCATCAGCCGTACGCGGTCACCGACCCCGGCGGCGTTGTCGCCGTCGTGAGCCTTGAGCTTGCTCGTCCGCCGCACGACCTTGCCGTACAGCGGATGCTTGAACCGGTCCTCGACGGCCACGACGATGGTCTTCTCCATCTTGTCGCTGACCACGTAGCCCTCGCGGACCTTCCGGAAGCCCCGGTCGGCTTTGGCACTCATGCCGACTCCTTCTCTTCAGTCACCACTGGGGTGATGCCCAGCTCGCGTTCGCGCATGGTCGTGTAGATCCGGGCGATGTCGCGGCGGACGGCCTTGAGCCGGCCGTGGCTCTCCAGCTGCCCGGTCGCCGCCTGGAAGCGCAGGTTGAACAGCGTCTCCTTGGCGTCGCGCAGCTCTTGGACCAGATCCTCGTCGGACTTGTCGCGAAGATCCTCGGCGCCCAGTCCCTTCGAACCGATTGCCATCACATTTCACCTGCCTCGCGCGTGACGATGCGGGCCTTCATCGGGAGCTTATGGATCGCGCGCGTCAGTGCCTCGCGAGCCACCTTCTCGTTCGGGTAAGACAGCTCGAACATCACTCGTCCGGGCTTGACGTTGGCGACCCACCACTCCGGCGAACCCTTGCCGGAACCCATCCGAGTCTCGGCCGGCTTCTTTGTGAGCGGCACGTCGGGGAAGATGTTGATCCACACCTTGCCGCCACGCCGGATGTGCCGGGTGATGGCGATACGGGCAGCCTCGATCTGGCGGTTCGTCACGTAGTGACCCTCCACCGCCTGGATGCCGTACTCACCGAAGGCGAGCGTCGTGCCGCCCTTGGCCATGCCCCGGCGCTTGGGGTGATGCTGCTTGCGGTGCTTGACCCGCTTGGGCATCAGCATGGTCGTCAGCCCTCCTGCTCCGTGCTGGTCGCCGCAGCGTCCGTGGTCTCGGCGGCCACCTCGGTGGTCGCCGGCGCCTCAGCAGCCTGCTCGGCACGGCGCTCACCCCGAGCGGGGCGGCGGCGCTCCGGCCGGCGGCGCTGCTGCTGGACGCGGGCCTGTGCGGCCGCGGCCTCGCGCTCGGCGCGCGAACCCGAGACCTCACCCTTGTAGATCCAGACCTTCACGCCGATCCGGCCGAAGGTCGTGCGGGCCTCGTAGAACCCGTAGT
>JASLBX010000157.1 GCA_030146385.1 Jiangellaceae bacterium
GTCGGCCAGCACGACGTCCGCGCTGATCAGGTTGTCGACAGAGAGCCCGTACCGCCGGCTCAGATGACCGATACCGCCGCCGAGGGTCAGTCCGCCGACGCCGCTGGTCGAGATGATGCCGAACGGGGTGGCCAGCCCGAACGCGTGCGTGGCGTGGTCCACGTCACCCAGGGTGCAGCCGCCGTCAACGCGGACGGTGGCCTTCTCGGGGTCCACGCGGACCCCTCGCATCCGGGCGAGGTCGAGGACGATGCCGCCGTCGCAGACGCCGAGCCCGGCCCCGTTGTGGCCGCCGCCGCGCACCGACAGCAGGGCGCCGGCTTCCCCCCCGAGCCGGACGGTTGTGATGACATCGGCGACGTTCGCACACCGGGCGATCACTGCCGGGCGGCGGTCGATCATCGTATTGTGCACCTGGCGAGCCTGGTCGTAGTCGGCGTCAGCCGGCTGGATCACGTGCCCGCGTAGCTGTTCCGCCAAGGCCGCCACAGTGGCCTGCGGCACTGTTCCCGTCCTATCCATGTCTCTCCCTCTTGCCGCACGGTCCCTGCCTGTTGCCGGGACCGTACGGCGTTGGGCGTTCGCGAATCGTTCGGAGGGGACGGTCAGGGGGCGTGCGAACCGACTGTGATCTCGCACGTCCCGGGATCGTCGACGGGAATCGTCAGGGCACCGGCGGCCGGCACTTCGAAGAACGTCGCGTAGATGACGGTGACCTCGTTCGTTGGGTTGAACGCGGTGTGGACATTGCCGCCGCCAGGGTCGATGAACAGAGTCCCGGCCGGGTACGGACGCTCGACGCAGTCGCTGGCATAGACATAGGTGAGCTTGCCTTGGGCCACATTGGCGATGACCGGGCCGGGGTGGGTGTGCCAGGGGAACCGGGCGCCAGGCTGTACCGTGAGCTTGGCGGTCGCCACTCGGGACGGGTCAGCCATGTTCATGACATTCATCGCCTTCCCGTCGAGCTTGAGCCTGAGCTGCGCGCTGACGTCGTCGGTGAACTCGCTTCTCGGAGTGAGCAACTCCACGGCGATGGGTGGCGGCTCTTCGTCGGCCGCCGAAGGCGGGATGAAGGTCGCGCCGAGGCCGAGTGCCCCGATGGCTGCGGCAACGGCGGCCAGCTTGGTCGTCTTACGCATGGTGGTGGCTCCTTTTCGGTTGAGTCTGTCAAGCCGCCGAAACAGTAGGCCGTGCCCTGTTCCCAGAGCGTTCCCCGCGCGTCGCCGTCCGGAGTGAGCGTTCGCCGGGGTGCGAACGCCGATGAGCCGGACCATCTCCAGAGCCGTGACCGCCTACCATGGAGGAACCCGATCCACGAGGCGAGGACTTCATGGGCTCGATCGACCCCACTGTTCCGGACAAGTTCGCACCGCTCGGGCTGACTTTCGACGACGTTCTGCTGTTGCCGGGCGAGTCGGACGTCATTCCGAGCGAGGTCGACACCACGTCGCGGCTGTCGCGCAACGTGACGGTTCGCATTCCGTTGTTGTCGGCAGCCATGGACACCGTCACCGAGGCGCGGATGGCCATCGCGATGGCTCGCCAGGGCGGCCTGGGCATCCTGCACCGGAGCATGTCGATCGACGATCAGGCGCGGCAGGTCGACGTGGTCAAGCGGTCCGAGTCGGGCATGGTGACCGATCCGGTCACGACCGGCCCGGACGCGACGCTGGCCGAGGTCGACGCCCTCTGTGCGCATTACCGCGTGTCGGGGCTGCCCGTCGTCGACGAGAACGACGTCCTGGTCGGCATCGTGACCAACCGCGACCTGCGGTTCGTCCCTGCCATCGAGCATGAATCCCGCCGGGTTCGCGACGTCATGACACCGATGCCGCTGGTCACCGGGCCGGTCGGCGTCAAGCCCGAGGACGCGATGGCGCTGCTGGCCAAGCACCGCATCGAGAAGTTGCCGCTGGTCGACGGCGACGGCCGGCTGCGCGGGCTGATCACGGTGAAGGACTTCGTCAAGTCCGAGCAGTACCCGCTGGCCACCAAGGACGGCGAGGGACGGCTCCGGGTCGGCGCGGCAATCGGGTTCTTCGGCGACGCGTGGGAGCGCGCGATGGCGCTGGTGGAAGCGGGCGTGGACGTCCTGGTGGTCGACACCGCGCACGCGCACACCAGCCTGCTGCTGGACATGGTCCGCAAGCTGAAGGCCGAGCCGGCCGCGGCCGAGGTCGACATCATCGGCGGCAACGTGGCGACGCGCGCAGGCGCCCAGGCGCTCGTCGACGCAGGGGTGGACGCGGTGAAGGTGGGCGTCGGGCCCGGCTCGATCTGCACCACCCGGGTCGTCGCGGGCGTCGGTGTGCCGCAGGTGACGGCCATCTACGAGGCGGCGCAGGCCTGCCGGGCGGCGGGCGTCCCGGTCATCGGCGACGGCGGGCTACAGTACTCCGGCGACATTGCAAAAGCCATCGTGGCCGGTGCGGACACGGTGATGGTGGGCTCTCTGCTGGCCGGCTGTGACGAGAGCCCCGGCGAGTTGATCTTCGTCAACGGCAAGCAGTACAAGTCGTACCGGGGGATGGGCTCGCTCGGCGCGATGAAGAAGCGCGGAGCCGCCACGTCCGGCTCGCGCGACCGGTACTTCCAGGCCGACGTCTCGACCGAGGACAAGCTGATTCCCGAGGGCATCGAGGGCCAGGTTCCGTACCGCGGCCCGCTGGCCGCCGTTGCCCACCAACTGGTCGGCGGGCTGCGCCAGTCGATGTTCTACTGCGGCGCCCACACCATCCCCGAACTGCAGGAAGGTGGCCAGTTCGTCCGGATCACCGCGGCCGGGCTCAAGGAATCGCACCCGCACGACATCCAGATGTCCGTCGAGGCGCCCAACTACGGCTCCAAGTAAGGCGAAGTAGCGCTTTCCACCCTCCTA